>DAINCA010000103.1:0-6994 GCA_036732645.1 Allosphingosinicella sp. | reverse complement strand
CTCTACGCCCAGGCCGAGACCCAGAATGTCCGCCGCCGGCTCGAACAGGAAAAGGTCAATGCGGCCAATTACGCCGCCACCGCCTTCGCCCGCGACATGCTTTCGGTGAAGGACAATCTGGAGCGCGCTCTGGCCGCGATCCCGGCCGAACTCAACGACGACGAACGGCTGAAGGGTCTCGTCGCCGGCATCGAAGTCACCGGCCGCGAGCTCGAGAACGCGTTTCAGCGCCACGGCATCAGCCGGATCGACGCGATGGGCGAAAAGCTCGACCCGAACCGCCACCAGGCGATGATCGAGGTTCCGAGCGACGAGGAGCCGGGCACGATCGTCCAGGAAATGCAGTCCGGCTACATGCTCAAGGACCGGCTCCTGCGGCCGGCCTTGGTCGGAGTCGCTAAGAAGGCCGGTTAAATCTCGTCCTTCCTGAAAGGGTGAGAAGCCTTTTTCTCCGCTTCAGTCGCCTCTTGTTCGAGCGCGTTGACGATTTGACTGAGATCGCGCCAGTTGTGCTTCAATTTATCGAAGGTCAGGATTGTTCGTCTGCCGTCGGCGGGCTGAGGCTCATCGGAGGGCCAGAGCACCACAGCCTGTACCCGTTCGACGTTGCTTATAGAAATTGTTGAGTGGACCAGTTCGGATCTTAGATTCGATTGGGGCTCAAGGCGGTCAAGTAGCTTTTCAATCTTGGCCACGCGGACTTTACATTCTGGTTGTGAGAGCATCTTACGGAGCTGCTCGATCTTCTGCGACAGCGGGGCCTTTGCTGACCACGTCCCGTTTACCACTCGAAGCAATCTCAGAACGTGGCGCTCGGCAGACGCACATTTCTCGACGAACTTGCTTCGCAAGACATGAAAGTCATCAATCGAGACTAAATCCGCTTCTTGCTCTGACTCTTGCTCCGAATTTTCAGCGGCTGGCGGCATGAATGTCATAGTCCATGGTATGACGAAATCTCTTTGAAATTTGGTGAACCGAGAAAAAGCTGGATTCCTCCGGTCGCAGGAATGACCATGTCGCGGTGATCAGGTCGCTCACCTTTTTGGCTGCCTCCTTTATGTTCTTGTCGGGCTGCGCCACGACGTCGGCGCCGCCCGCGGACGTACCTTATGCCTGGGCCACCTTCGACTCGAACGGGATCACCGCGAGCGGCGCATCCGGGCCCGCCGACCGCGCCCGGGGGCGAGGCCTCACGATCGACGATCCTGTTCGAATCGCATCGATTTCAAAACTGGTCGTGGCCCTGGGGGTGATGCGCCTCGTCGAGGAAGGGAAGCTCGACCTCGATCGCGACGTCTCCCACTGGCTCGGCTGGCCGCTGCGCAATCCATCTTTCCCCGACCGGCCGATCACGCTTCGCCTGCTCATGTCGCACCAATCTTCGCTGAAGGACGATGCCGATTATGCGATTCCGCTGGGACGGACGCTTCGGCAAACTTTGGCCGATCCGGCGGCGTTCGATTCCGCGCACCCGCCCGGCGAATATTTCCGTTACGCCAATCTCAATTTTCCGGTGGTCGCTTCGGTCATGGAGCGGGCGACCAATGAAAGGTTCGACCGATTGATGACGCGATTGGTGCTCGAGCCCCTCGGGCTCGACGCCTGCTTCAACTGGACGACGTGCAGCGATTCCGCCTTGGGCCGAGCGGCCATCCTCTATGCGCCGGACGGGAGCGTGATCCGCGACGATCTCGATGGTCGGCGGCCTGACTGCCCGGTCCTCGCCCCCGATGGGGTCCCCTGCGACCTCGACTCCTACCGGCCGGGAGACAATGGCGCCTTGTTCTCGCCCCAGGGCGGCCTTCGAATCTCGGTTCGGGACCTTGCCGCGATCGGCCAACTGATCCTCAACGGCGGCTGGCACGATGGGCGCCGCTTCGTCACTTATTCCAGCCTCCGCGAGATGTTCACCCCCGCCTGGCGATTCGACGGCGCCAATGGCTCGACCGATTCGGGTTTCTATTGCTCGTACGGGCTGGCGGTTCAGCAGCTGCCGGTCCGACGTCCGGGCTGCAACGACGATTTGTTCGGGGACGGCCGTCAGGTCGTCGGCCATGCCGGCGACGCTTATGGCCTGCGCTCGGGACTGTGGGTCGATACCGAAAGCAATGAGGGTATCGCTTATTTCGCCACCACCAACGGCGAAGATCCGCCACGCGGCCGGAGCGCCTATCGGAGAATCGAGGAATTTCTGGCGCGGCGCCTCGGCAACTGAGGATCCGCCGTCCGGTCTACTGGACGAAATCCTCGTGGACCATGTCGATCTCGCGGACCTGACGCTTCTGGCGCGCGGCATCGACCAGGCGCCGAAGCTGCTCGCGACGCGCCTGCGCCCGCTCGACGTGGCGCATGACGAGATCGCCCTCGCGGGTCGTTTCGTCGCTCGAGCTTACCCGGATCGTGCCGATCCCGGCGACCTGATTGATCAGGGTGAAGTCGATCCTGACGTCCTTGATCCGATAAAGCTCGATCTCGTCGATGCTCTTGAACAGGATCCCACGACGGATCACGAGCCTTTCCTCTGTGACCTCGAATTTCGCCATGAGGTTCTGAACCCATTTCACGACGATGATCGCGAGGCCCAGCACCGAAATGGCAAGCGGCCATGGACCGGCTTCGCCGGCCGGAAGAAGGAGAGTGAGGACGATTCCGCCGATGATCAGTAGGATCGTGGCCCAGCCCGCCAGGGTTCCCCTGAGCCAGCCGAGAGTCGAGGATCGGAAGCTGTCGAGCGGCAATTCGGTCATCGCGTCCCCCTTGCGGGTTGGACGCTAGCATTTGCACGGGCGAATGGAAGCGGGCTTGGATGCGCTTACCACGATCCCGATGCACAATTCGGGAATGCCGGCAGGCGCCCTGAGATGCACCCGCCGGCATTGAGATCGATCGCTTCGCCGGTCGTTTAGTCGGCGCAGCGGCAATCGGAACCGCACTTGCAGTCGGTGCAGTTGCAGGTCGGCTTGCAGCGATCACTTTCGTTGGTCAGATTAGTCATGTTCAGTCTCCTCGATGATGTTGAGGCGGCCGGGATAGCCCCCAATTCCCGCGGTCGATTGAACGTAACGGCTAAATTCGCGTGAGCGTGGTGGCGGGGAGGCCGAAGGTCCGCCGGAACACCCGGCTGAAGTGCGCGGAGTCCGAAAAGCCGGCGCCATGCGCCGCTTCGGTGAGTGACCGTCCTTCCGAATAAAGCTGTACTGCGCGGACCAGTCGAAGCCACAGCAGGTAGGTCCGAAAGGCAAGGCCGGTCTGTTCGACGAAGAGATGGCGAAGCCGGCTCGGCGAGAGATAGACGTCATGAGCCGCGTCGGTGAGGCTGAGCGGCTCATCCAGGTGAGCGGCCGCATAGTCCATGATCCTCTGGACCCGCGGGTCCGGCATGGCTGCCGCCGTTCCGGGTGCCAGCCTTCCGGCCACGGCTCTTCCGACATCGAGCAGCGTCGAAACGTCCCTGGCCGCGTCGAAGGTCGATCGAAGCGGCTCCACCAGTGAGTTCAGATCGGGCTCATCGACCGCGACCAGTTCGCCGTCGCGAAAGAATCGCTCGGTCAGGTCGCGGCCGAGCCTGCTCTCCGGTTCCACGAAGACGAAGGCAAGGAGCCCCTCGGCCTCGATCCGGTGAACTGCATCGGCGGCGACGGCGATGATCGGGCCGGAAACCCGTTCCCGCGCATTCGCCAGCTTCAGCGTCCCCTGAAGGCAGAAAGTGATCTGAATGGCATGATGCGAGTGTAAACTGGCATCGCCGAAGCCGTCTGCAACCTCCAGCACCCAGACGCTCAGGCCTTGACCCATCGCCAGTTTCGCGCGGCCCTTCGTCACCCGCCTCTCGCCGGGCATGGAGGCGGTAACATTGCTCAGGACTGGGCGCCGCATTGGTAGAACTGACGGAAAATCATCACCTGCCCTCCGCGATGGAATGGGTTTAACGGCGCGCAGCGCACGGTGCCAGCCCATGGCACCGGGGGGCGCCGCGTTGCCCGAGCGCTGCAACCGCATTATCCGAGATGGCGGGAACGGGAGGTCACGATGTGGCTGTGACCGCGACCTGAGCAAGGCTCCCTCAGGATGATCCTTCATGCCGATGTATCAGGCTTTGTCCTTATTCTTCCTGGCTCTGGCTTTGGCCAGCCTTGCCGCCATCGTCGTGCCGCGGTTGAGACGGAGCCTGTCGCAGCCGATCGTCTGGATCGGGCTTGCCGCGGCCGGGAGCGCGGCAAGCCTGTTATCGGCTTTCGTCGCCAGCACTCGTCACGCCGGAACCGGATTCACGACGAGCCACGGTTGGCCGAAGCCGTTTTACTTCCTTTATCTCGACGAAGCCGGCGCCGTGCACGAGGGCTGGAGCGTCCTCTATTTCGTCGGCAATTCGCTCCTGTTTGCGGGCGCCGCATTACTCCTCTGGACAGCATGGCAGCTCAGCCGGCGCTAAGCGCCGCGCGTCACCGAGGTGCCCGCCTTTCCTACTGATCAAGCGTGGCCGTCGGGCGGAGCGAAAGGCACGATGTTTTCCAGCTCCGCGAGCGCCGGCGCGCCGCGGAACGAAAATCCCTTCCTCAGCAGAAAGAAGTGGCGGACGATTTCGGCCTGCTGCTCGAGGCCGTAGCGGTCGAACGGCCAGCCCAATTTGATCGTGTAGGTGTAGCGGCAGAAAGGATGGCGCATGAGCGGCAGATAGAAACGGCCGCGCTGCTGCGCCTGGAGGACGTGGGTCATTTCGTGGATGAATAGCCCCTGCAGGCTGACCGAGGCCGCGGCATAATCGTCGCTCCACAAATGGCTCTCCGGATGCACCCAGATATGACCGTCCGGGGCCATGATCGCCCGCTTCGGCTGAAACCAGAACCATTTCCGGCGGTGGATCCGGATCTTGTCGTAATCGATCGAAGCACCGAACACGGATTCGGCCAGAGCGCGTTCGCCCTCGGTCAGCGGCCGACCCTCAATGGCCTTCATGGCCAAGGACCCCCATTTCCCTCACGGGCACTTCGATGGTCACCGGCGCCGCCGGATCGAAAGTGAAGGTGATCGGAACCGTCTCGCCGGCGCGGAGCTCCGGATCGATCTCGAGCAGCATCGCATGGCGCCCGCCGGGCTCGAACGTCAAAGGGGATTCGGGATCGAACGTCGCGTCGCGGAGCGGCACCATCCGGCTGACCCCGTTCGCGGTGACCGTCTCGTGAAGCTCGATCCGCTTGATCCGCGGGCTGGTGATTGCGTTCAGCCGGGTCGGATCGTTGTTCGTGCGCAAGGTGAAGTAAAGGGCGCCCGGACGGCCCGGAATCACCGGCAAAGTGACGATCGGACGTTCCACGCCAACGACCGGTTCGGGAGACGCTCTGTCGCAGCCGACGAGCATGAGCATGGCGGCCATGATCGGGACGGTTCTGATCATGGATCGCACTTAGGCAGCGCCACTTCTTGTCGCAACAAATTCGCCCCCTATATCGCCTGCACAGCACCTGCGCGTCGCCGTTGAGGGACAAGCGGGTGGCAGAGTTTTGTCAGGGGCATAAGAGGTTAGACATGGCAAGAGTGATCGGAATCGATCTCGGAACCACCAATAGCGCCGTCGCGGTGATGGAGGGCGGCAAGCCCAAGGTCATCGAGAATAGCGAGGGCGCCCGCACCACCCCGTCCGTCGTCGCTTTCACAAAGGACGGCGAGCGGCTGATCGGCCAGCCGGCCAGGCGCCAGGCGGTCACCAATCCCGACAACACGATTTTTGCGGTGAAGCGCCTCATCGGCCGCCGCTTCGACGACCCGATCACCAAGAAGGATACGGAGCTCGTCCCTTACAAGATCACCCGCGGTCCGAACGGCGACGCCTGGGTCAACGCCGGCGGCAAGGATTACAGCCCGTCGCAGATCTCCGCCTTCACCCTTCAGAAGATGAAGGAAACCGCGGAGGCCTATCTCGGCGAGACCGTCACTCAGGCGGTGATCACCGTTCCCGCTTACTTCAACGACGCCCAGCGTCAGGCGACCAAGGACGCCGGCCAGATTGCGGGCCTCGAAGTTCTTCGGATCATCAACGAGCCGACCGCGGCCGCTCTGGCCTACGGGCTCGAGAAGCAGGACGGCAAGACGATCGCCGTCTATGACCTTGGCGGCGGCACCTTCGACATCTCGATCCTCGAGATTGGCGACGGCGTCTTCGAGGTGAAGTCGACCAACGGCGACACTTTCCTCGGCGGTGAGGATTTCGACGCCAAGATCGTCGATTATCTGGCTGACGAGTTCAAGAAGCAGGAAGGCATCGATCTTCGAAGCGACCGGCTTGCGCTCCAGCGCCTCAAGGAAGGCGCGGAACGGGCCAAGATCGAACTGAGCTCGGCCCAGACGACCGAGGTCAACCTGCCGTTCATCACGGCCGACCAGAACGGTCCCAAGCATCTGGTGAAGGCGATCACTCGCGCCGATCTCGAGCGGCTCGTCGGCGACCTCATCAAGCGCACGCTCGAGCCATGCAAGAAGGCGCTCGCCGACGCCGGCGTCAAGGTCGACGATATCGACGAGGTCGTCCTCGTCGGTGGCATGACCCGGATGCCGAAGGTCCGTGAGACCGTGAAGGACTTCTTCGGCAAGGAGCCGCATATCGGCGTCAATCCGGATGAAGTGGTCGCCATGGGCGCGGCGATCCAGGCCGGTGTTCTTCAGGGCGAGGTCAAGGACGTCCTCCTCCTCGACGTCACCCCGCTGTCGCTCGGAATCGAGACATTGGGCGGGGTCTTCACCCGGATGATCGACCGCAACACGACGATCCCGACCAAGAAGGCGCAAACCTTCTCGACCGCCGAGGACAATCAGAATGCGGTGACGATCCGGGTTTTCCAGGGCGAGCGTGAAATGGCTGCGGACAACAAGGTCCTCGGCCAGTTCGACCTCGTCGGAATTCCGCCGGCGCCGCGTGGCGTGCCCCAGATCGAGGTCACGTTCGACATCGACGCCAACGGCATCGTCAACGTCTCGGCCAAGGACAAGGGCACCG
>DAINCA010000102.1:0-7020 GCA_036732645.1 Allosphingosinicella sp. | reverse complement strand
CGGGTGCGTTCGAAGGTCAAGGAGACCTTCGGAGTCCCGGAATTCGACCGCGCCGCGTCGGCGGCGTTCCGAAGCAGGTTGATCAGCACCTGGCTCATGAGATCGGGGTCGGCCTCGAGCGTCGCGGCATCTTCCGCCACGGTGACTTCGAAGGCGATCCCTTCGGTGCCGTCGGCGGCTCGGAACAGAGCATCCAGCTCCTCACCCCAGGCGATGACGTCGATCAGCCGCCGGCGGACTTCCGGCGCCCGGCTGATCTGCCGGTAGCTTTCGACGAAATGCATGACCCCGTCGGCGCGACGGGCGAGAGTCTCCACCGCCGAGCGTGCGTCGGCAACATTCGGGTGGTCGTTGTCGACCGCGCGCATGAGATCGACGGCGCTGTGCGCAAGCGACGTCACGGGTGTCATCGAATTCATGATCTCGTGGGTCAGGACTCGGATCAGGTCGCTTTGAGCGGCGATCTCGATAGCGTTCAGCTCGCCCTGGATCGGCTGGACCGCGACCACTCTGACGAGAGCGCCGAGACGATGGACGATGGCGGCACCGACGAGCATGGTCTGTGGCACGCCGTCGAGCATCAATGGCACCAGCCGCGGCCGGTTGACCGCGCCGCCCTCGAGGGCCTTGGCGAAGGCCTCGCCATATTCACGAAAATCTTCGATTCGAACGCCCCGATGACGCATCAGCAGGCGCCGCGCGGCCTTGTTGGCGAGTTCGACCTTGCCGTTGCCGTCGACGGTGAGAAGGGCGGTCGGCGCGTCGTCGAGGACAGCCTCGTAGAAACGGTTCGCGTCGATCAGCTTGTGCTTTTCATCGCGCATTCGGCGAATGGCGTCGTTGAGAACGTCGCCAAGCTCGGCGAAGCCGCTGCCGTCGAACCGATGGCCGAAGCCCTGGCTGAAATCGGCGAAGCGGACCGCGTCGATGAACCTGGCGAGCTCCATGTTGGTGCGCTGCACGTGCCGCCACAGCAAGGCGGCCGCGCCCAGGACAAGCAAGCCGGCGACGATCCTTGCGGCGCCAAGCCCTTCGGTGGACAAGGACTGGACGAACGCAAAGACCGCGATCAGCAGTAGTCCCAGCCGCCAGGCCAGGCCGAGCAGGAATCGGCTTCGAAACATCAGGGACGAAACTCTGTCACTAGAGCCCGTGCTTTTCCATCCGCCGGTAAAGCGAGGCGCGGGTCAGACCGAGCTCGGCGGCAGCCAGCGAAATATTGTAGCTGTGCTTCTTCAGCGCTTCCTCGATCATCTGCTTCTCGGCGCGTTCGAGGTTGAGATTGTCCCGGGCCGGCTCGGCAGCCGCCGGAGCCGGGGCGGCGGGCCTGACGGCGCTTCGGGAGAGCGAGAAATCCTCGACCGTGAAGGCGTCGCCGTCCGCCAGGATGACGGCCCGTTCGGCGGCATGTCGAAGCGCGCGGACATTGCCGGGCCAGTCATAGGCCTGAAGGGCGGCGGCCACATCGGGGGGCACCGCCCGCGCCGGCTTGCCATATTTCTTCGAATAAAGGCCGACATAATGGTCGACGAGCGCCGGCACGTCTTCCCGCCGCTCGCGAAGCGGCGGAAGCTCGATCTCGACCGTGTTCAGCCGGAACAGGAGATCCTGCCGGAAACGGCTTTCGTCGCTGAGCTGCTCCGACGGGCAGTTGGTGGCGGCGATCACTCTCACGTCGATCGGTATCGGCCTGTTCCCGCCAACCGGCACGATCTGGCGCTGTTCCAACGCGGTGAGAAGCTTGGGCTGGAGATGAAGCGGCAGGTTGCCGATTTCATCGAGAAACAAGGTGCCGCCGTCAGCCGCCTGAAGCCGGCCGATGCGATCGCCGCGGGCGTCCGTGAAAGCCCCCTTCACATGGCCGAACAGCTCCGACTCGAACAGGCTCTCCGCAACCGCTCCCAGATCCACCGAGACCAATACATTGTCCGCCCGGCCCGAGCGGCGGTGAAGCTCGCGAGCGACCAGTTCCTTGCCGGTGCCGTTCTCGCCGAGGATGAGAACGTTCGCGTCGGTCGGTGCCGCTCGCTCGATGAGCGAATAGACGCGGGCCATGCCGGGCGATTGGCCCAGAAGCAGCGGATCGCCACCCGGCGGAGCGGCAATGACGGCGGCCCGCTTGCGCTCGGTCACGGCTTCTTCGCGCGACGTGCGAAGCGCGGCCGCGGTTCGGACGGTGGCGAGCAGGCGTTCGTTGGACCAGGGCTTCGACACGAAATCGGTGGCGCCGCGTTTCATCGCTTCGACCGCGGTCTGCACTCCGGCGTGAGCGGTGATCATGACGACGACGGCCTGGGGGTCGCGCTTCAATATCTCCGCCAGCCACTGAAACCCCTCGGCGGCATTGGTCGCGCCTCGGCCGAAGTTCGCGTCCAGGAGAATGACGTCGGGAAGCTCCTCCGACATCGCCTCGAGCGCCGCTTCCGGCTCCTGGAACACGGCGACGTCGCGAAACAGGTCCCGCAACAGCAGCCGCGCCGAAAGCAGGATGTCCGGATCGTCGTCGACGATGATGCAGCGCCCGAAACGCTTCGTCTGTCCCACTGAGCCCTCCCTGTCTTTCGATACGTGACAAACAATTTCCGTGCCAGTGTCCGCCGCCGTCGTCCGGCAACGGACATTTCTGTTCGAAAACGAACATGTCGAGCCGCTCGCTCATTGAAGCCCCAATCCCGCTCACCCGCAGTTTTCCGCCATTTTTCCCGGTTGGCACAGCCCATGCTGAGATCAGGGCACAGGGGTTTTGCGTTCAGGGAGAAAGATAATGGCAAAGGTAGAAACGTTCGGAATGATGGTCGGCTTGCTGCTGACCGGAATCCTCACCTTCGCGGCGTTGCCGCTGGCATGAACCGCGCTTTCGGTGTGCGGTGGCGGACAAATAATGTCCGGATTCGGACAGTCCGCCGCCGGCGCCGTTGCATCGCGCTCATCGACAGGCCGCGTTCGGCCGCTGGCATGGACATTGCTAGTCTTCGAGCGGGGAGCGCGCCTTCGGGGGAGCGCATTCACAAGAATCACAAGCTGGTCATGTGGAAGGTTTGAATGAGCGTCGTGAAGATCAAGGAAACCGGTACGAAGGCCGAAAGCGGCGGCGGCATGGACCGTGTCGTCGAGCGCGGGGGCCTGTCCAACCAGGTGAAGATCGGCCTGGCTGCCGCCGGGATATTGCTGGTCGTCTTGCTCTTCTACTTCATGGCGCCGGGCGCCAATAGCCAGACCGTCGACGTCTCGCGGCTCACGATATCGACCGTCGAGCGCGGCCGTTTCGACGATTTTCTGCCGCTTCGGGCACGCGTCGAACCGCTCGTCACCGTCTATCTCGACGCGGTCGAGGGTGGCCGGGTCGAGCAGGTGATGGTCGAGGACGGCGCCTCGGTCCAGCAGGGCCAGTTGCTTGCCGTTCTTTCCAATTCCGATCTCCAGCTCAACGTGCTCGCGCGTCGAACCGAGGTCACCCAGCAGATCAACTCGATGCGCAGCCAGGAGCTGGCGCTCTCGCAGACCAGGCTCGCAAACGAACGCGCGATCATCGAGGCGGAACTCGCCGCCCAGACGGCGAGGCGCCAGTTTGAGATGCAACGGCCGCTCGCCGAGCGCGGATATGTGTCCGCGCGAGTGTTCGGCGATAGCCGCGATGCCTACGACGCCGCCCGAAGCCGACTGGCCGTGCTTCGCCGCACCCAGTCGACCGACGAGCGGCTTCAGTCGACCCAGCTTGCGCAGCTGCGCGCCTCGACGGCGAGCCTGAACCAGAGCCTCGAGCTCGCCAATGCGAGTCTCGATGCGCTCAATTTGCGGGCGCCCGTCACCGGTCAGCTCACTTCCTTCTCGATCCAGGTCGGTCAGTCCTTCACTCGCGGTGAGCGGCTTGGCCAGATCGACAGCGCGGGACGCAACAAGCTTCGCGCCCAGGTCGATGAATTCTATCTCGGGCGGGTCGCCGAAGGTCAGATCGCGAACGCCGAAGTCGCCGGACGCCCCTACCGGATGCGGGTCAGCAAGATCTATCCGCAGGTACGCAACGGCGCCTTCGAGGTCGATCTTCAGTTCATCGGTGCCGAGCCGGCCGACCTCCAACGCGGCCAGACGGTGCAGACTCGCCTCACTTTGGGCGACCCGGCTCCGGCCTTGTTGATCCCCGATGGCGCTTATTACAACGAGACGGGCGGCAACTGGGTGTTCGTGGTTTCGCCCGACGGCGGCAGCGCGGTGAAGCGTCAGGTCCGCCTTGGCCGCCGCAATGCCGATTTCATCGAAGTGCTCGAAGGGCTCGACCCCGGCGAGCGAGTCATCACCTCACCTTATACGGGTTTCGCCGAACGCGATCGGCTGGACCTTAGCGGCCAGTGACGGCCCAGTGGGCAATGAAGGGAGCCTGATCCATGCTGAACATGCGTAATCTTTCTCGGGTCTACCGCACCGACACGGTCGAAACGACCGCTTTGGACGGGATTTTCCTGGATGTCGCGGACGGGGAATTCGTCGCCATCATGGGACCGTCCGGGTGCGGCAAGTCGACCTTGCTGAACGTGATCGGCATGCTCGACAGCCCGACCAGCGGCTCCTACGTCTTCGACGGCACCGAAGTGGCCGGGCTCTCCGAATCGAAGCTTGCCGATTTCCGCAAGCGCAACATCGGCTTCATCTTCCAGAGCTTCAATCTGGTCGACGAACTGAGCGTTCGCGAGAATATCGAGCTGGCCCTCCTTTATCATAACGTCCCGGCGAGCGAGCGGCGCAGCCGGGTCGACGAAGTCATGGACAAGGTGGGTATCGCTCATCGCGCCAAGCATCGACCGTCGCAGCTCTCGGGCGGCCAGCAGCAGCGCGTCGCCGTCGCCCGTGCCCTCGTCGCAAGCCCGAAGCTGATCCTTGCCGACGAGCCGACCGGCAACCTCGACACCGCTCATGGCGAGGAAGTCATGAAGATGCTTCAGGCGCTGAACGCCGAGGGATCGACCATCTGCATGGTCACCCACTCGCCCGCCCACGCCGATTATGCCGGCCGCGTCGTCAACATGCTCGACGGCCGGATCCTTGTTGAGCATCGTCGGGCCGCCTGATGCGCCTGGCTTTGCTTCTGACCGGGTCGCTCGCCGCCGCATTGAACCCCGCGGCGGCGGGCGCACAGGCCAGAAATTCCGACACGGTGCTCATGTCGACCCATGCGCAGGCACGGGCCGATCAGGAACGTTTCGGCTATGCCGACGCGGTCGTCGCCGGCGACCTTATCTTCCTGTCGGGAATCGTCGCCGGCCAGGCGCCCGGGGAGACGAGCTTCACGCCAGCGTTCGAGCGGGTTTACCGGATCATCGGTCAGATCCTCGAGCGCGCCGGCGCCGGTTACGGCGATATTGTCGACGTCACCAGTTACCACACCGACATCACGACCCAGATCGAAGCCTTTTCGGAAGTTCAGAGGCGCGTTCTGGGCTCACCGCCCCCGGCCTGGACCGCGATCGATGTCGATCGCCTGCTTCCGGACGGCGGCATCGCTGAAATCAAGATCATCGCGCGGCGAACGGCCGCTGCCGCCCGAAGCGGGCAGTAGGAGGAAAGGCCCATGTGGCGCAATTATCTGACCACCGGCGTCCGCGCCCTGCTCAAGAACAAGACCTACGCCTTCATCAACATTTTCGGTCTCGGCGTCGGCCTCGCCGCCTGCCTGATGCTGCTCATCTACGTTCGCTACGAGCGAAGCTATGACGAATGGCTGGAAGGCTCCGAGAACATCTATCAGGTCCAGCAGACCTTCACCAATCCCGACACCGGCGAAGTGTTCGAGAATCAGAGCTCGCCTTATGTCTCCGGACCCATGTTCCGGAAGGACTTTCCGCAGATCGAATCCTCCGTCTACGTCCTCTCGACGACGCCGATCGTCATGCGCGACGGCCAGCCGCTGTCGACGGAGGACGTGCTGTTCGTCAACGACCGCTTCTTCGACGTCATTCCGCTGCCTTTGATCGAGGGCGATCCTCGCACGGCTCTGGCCAATCCGGGATCGCTCGTCCTCAGCGAAAGCGAGGCCCGGCGCTATTTCGGCGACGCCAATCCGATGGGTCAGACGGTCAGCATGATTTCGCGGGGGATCACGATCGACGCTCGAGTAACCGGACTGATGCGCGATCTGCCGCGCAATTCCCACCTCGCGGCGACCATGATCATCGGCTTCGATCCGACTTCCTATTTCGCGGAAGAGGCCGAAGACTTCATGACCCAATGGGGCTGGAATTCCGGCTTCAACTATCTGCGGCTGCGCGACGGCACCGATGCCGGCGCTATCAACTCGGCGATGCAGGCCTGGGAAGAACGCAACATTCCGGATCAGACGATCGGCGACCAGACGATCAATCAGGGCGACTTCACCGACTTCCGGCTAACCAACGTTCGCGATGTCCATCTCGGCCCCGCCGCCAACGGCCCTGGAATGAACCCGGGCAATGACGAACGGACGATTCTGACGTTCACGATCATCGCCTTCCTCATCCTCGGAATGGCGTGCGTCAATTTCACCAATCTTGCCACCGCTCGCGCCAGCCAGCGGGCGCGCGAGGTCGCGCTCCGCAAGGTGCTCGGCGCCAGCCGCAAGCAATTGATGACCCAGTTCATGCTGGAATCGGTGCTCCTCGCCGGGCTGAGCATGCTGCTTGCGCTCACCCTGGTCGAAGTGGCGCTTCCGGCCTTGTCCAACTTCCTCGATGCCGATCTCCAGATGAACTATATCGGCGAAGGCAGCATGTTGCTCCCGATCGTCCTTCTGACGATCCTGGTCGGCGCCGCGGGCGGCTTCTATCCGGCCTTCTATCTGTCCCGCTTCCAGCCCGCTCAAGTGCTCAAGGCGAACAAGTCGACGTCGGAAGCGAGCGGCTCCGGCAAGCTTCGAAGCGTCCTGGTCATCAGCCAGTTCGCGGTGTCGATCGGACTCATCGTCTGCACCGCCGTCGTCTACGCGCAGACGGTCTATGCGCAGAGTGCCGATCCGGGCTTCCGCCGCGACGGCATCCTTCAGGTCGACGTCAA
>DAINCA010000101.1:0-7040 GCA_036732645.1 Allosphingosinicella sp. | reverse complement strand
GGATGCTCGCCATATTTCTTGGCGAGCGGAATTCTCCCGACATAGCGGCAGGCGAAGTCTGTGCCCGCCTCGAGCGCCAGGATCGCCGCCAGCGGCTCGGTCACGAACACCGCACCAGGGGGAGCGACCGGCTCGATCCGCGCCGCCTTCGACACTTCGGTTCCGTAAAAGGTCGTCCGGCCGGTAATGCGATCCGTGGTTCGGTAGGCCGGGCCATAATGGGCGCCGATCCTCATGCCGCCTGAACCGTCGAGGTCGAGAGTCGCATAATCGAATTCGGCTAGCCTGTCCTGAAGCTCCAGCGCGATTTCGGCGGCGACGGGTGCGCTAGCCGTGACGGCATAAAGCGCATCGCCCCAGCTGTTGCGGCATTCGACGTCCCCTTCATGGATTTCCAGAACCGCCGCGACCTCGCGCATCACTCCGTCCCAGAACGCTGGCAGCCGCGTTTCCTTCAAGGTCGAGAACCCGACAAAGTCCGTAAACAATATCGCGACGTGCACCCGCTGATACTCGCTCTTCACACGTGGCTCGGGGCGGAGGAGCTCGCGGTTGAGCTGCCCTGGATCGATCACCCGGCTTCGACCACCGCTGCTTCGCCAGGCAGCGACGTCCGCTCCGGTTCCAGCCGGTCCGGTCGTCGGACGGCCGTCCCATATGGCGATCTGGAGAGGCTCGGCACCGAGATGAGCGGCGCGCAATCGGGCCAGGCCCATGGCGATCCGACTGGCATAACCATATTGGGCGGGATCTCCGAAATATTCCATCTCGCTGGCGCGGGTGAGTCGGGTGGCCCGCCCGAGGCATGAGCGGTAGCGAGCGAGCCATGACGTCCCAGCCGGCTCGACGGACTGCAACAGGAAATCCTCCTCTTCGAACGGCAGCACCGCATGAAGCTCGATTCCGCGTTCCAGCGCAGCTTCGGCGAACAGGAGATCGGCGCCGGACGCAAGCGACCCATAAGCGAAACCGACCTTCTCCTCGTCGAGCATGATCTCGATGCTGCGGCGCAATCGCCCTTCCGCGTCGGGATCGGCGGCGAACATATGACCGCAATAATGAATGACCCTCGGCGCCATGAGGGGCTTGAGCAATGCCGACTGCTCCGGCTCCGAAAGGCCAAGGCACGTTGCAACCATCGCCAGTTGACGGCGGGTGGTCGAGCGGGCGCCATGATCCTGGCTGTCGGCGACCTGCGGGTCGCGAAGCGCTCGCGAAGCTTCGTCGACCCGGCCGAGGATAAGCAAGGCTTCGGCGCGGGTCGCGGCCCGATAATAATCGACACCCTCGGCCACGTCGGGATCCGCGAGAATATCCGAGGCCAATTGTCGGGCACGGTCGCTCCGACCCCCTAACAATGCCAGAGTGGCGGCATTTACTCCGGGAAATGAATCACGGCTTTCCAGATAGATCGAGTGATAAGCTTCGAACGCGTCCGAAAGGGATGCAAGCTGCTCCTCACCCGCCTCGAGCGCCAGAGCACGGTCCTTGAGCAGGCGCGCGCCGACCGCCCGGTGATGCGGGTCGGCGGAAGTCTCCAACCCACAGGCGGCGAAAATCTCCCTGGCCCGAACCGTGTCGCCCATCCGCGCAAGAGCGAGGATCTGTAGATGGCGAAGAGCGGCCGACTCCTCATCGGCGAGAGCGGAAGCGCTCAGGTCGTAGGCGGCGATCAGATCGCCACGCGCCAGCGCCGCTCCGGCTCGTTCAACCGCCCCCGTCATGGCCTCCTTATGCGGCCGGGACGCGCGCGACACAATTCGCGACATTCTAGTGCTGGCGCCTGTCTGACGGGGAACGGTAAGAGCGCATCATGGCCGACGAACCCCATATCCTGCTGGTCGACGACGAAAGGGACATCAGAGATCCGCTCGCTTCCTATCTGTCGAAGAACAATATTCGGGTTTCCAAGGCCGCCGATGCGTCACAGGCGCGACAGATCCTGTCGGCTTATGCGATCGACCTCGTCCTCCTCGACGTCATGATGCCGGGCGAGGATGGACTTGCGCTTACCGGCCACATTCGCGCGACCTCCCAGATCCCCGTCATCCTGCTCACCGCGAAGACCGAGGAGACGGACCGTATCGTCGGGCTGGAGATCGGTGCCGACGACTATGTCACCAAGCCGTTCAGTCCCCGCGAACTGCTGGCCAGGATCAAGGCCGTGCTCAGGCGAGTCCATGAAGGCGGCGGCCGGGTTCGGGCGCCGGACGCCGATTCCTATGCTTTCGGCCCTTGGGTGCTTCGATCGGGGGAACGCGAACTGGTCGACCGCGAAGGTGTCGCCATTCCCCTCTCCACCGGCGAGTTCAACCTGCTCCACGCCCTCGTGACCCGCCCGCGCCGGGTCCTCAGCCGCGACCAGCTGCTCGACCTTAGCCAGGGGCGTGAACTTGCCGCCTTCGAGCGAAGCATCGACAATCATGTCAGCCGTTTGCGCAAGAAGATCGAGGAAGACCCTTCAAGTCCGAAGCTGATCAAGACGGTCTGGGGCGGCGGCTACATGCTCGCGGCCGAGGTCCGCAAATTGTGAGCGCCCGAAGGTGAGGCGGCTGCTGCCGAAAAGCCTGATCGGGCAGATCGCACTGCTGATGGCGGTCGCCCTCTTGATCGCCCAGGCCATCAATTTCACCCTGGTCTTCAACGAACGGCAACGGGCGACTCGCGCCCAGGTCGAAGGGCCAGCGATCAGCCGCTTCCTGGCGGTCGCTCAACGCGTGGCGACAGCCGGCCCGGAGCAGCGCCGGGCCCTACTCCCCGAGCGTGGACGCCGGACCCGTTACTCGCTGGACGAGGCCAGCTTGCTCGACCCGACCCGGAACGAGAACCGAATCGCGCAAAGGCTCCGTGAAACCGCCGCCGATAATGGGCTTGTCCTTCGCGACGCCCGCGGCGGCGTCAGCCAAAACGTGCCGTCGCTTCGGCGGCGTGGGTCCAACCGACCCATTCAGTTGCTTCTGCTTTCGGCTCAGTTCGACGACGGCGTCTGGCTCAATGCTCGCATGGTGACCCAGCGCCCCAACCCCTGGCTGGCGGCCCGAGCCGCGGGTTCGACCTTGCTCATCTACCTCATTGTGCTCGGGGCAATGATCTGGATGGCGACCCGCCTCGCCCGCCCGCTGCGGGACCTCACTGTCGCCGCCGAGCGCTTCCAGCGGCCCGGTGAGGCATCTCGGGTCGAACCACGGGGACCCGCCGACGTCAAAAGAGCGATCGAGGCATTCAACGCGATGAGCAACCGCGTCGGCAACATGCTCGACGAGAAAGATCGGATGCTCGGTGCGATCGGCCATGATCTTCGAACCCCCCTCGCCTCGCTTCGCATCCGTGCGGAGAGCGTCGAACCGGAAGCGGAACGGCAGAAGATGATCCAGACGATCGAAGAGATGACGGCGATGCTCGACAACACACTAACGCTCGCGCGCTCCGGTCGGTCGATGGAACCCGCTCGGATCGTCGACGTGACCGCCCTGGTCGATTCCGTTGTCGAGGAATTCCGCGCCCTCGGCCACGATGTCGAAATGGCGCCGGGCAAGCGCGAAGCCGTTTCGATCCAGCCCAATCTCCTTCGCCCGGCGATCCGCAACCTGATCGAAAATGCCGTCAAATATGGCGGTTCGGCCCACGCAAAGGTGACCGCGTCCGGCGACAAGGTTGCGATCGAGATTGCCGACAGCGGGCCGGGAATTCCGGAAGCGGAGCTTCAGCGCGTACAGGAGCCCTTCTTTCGCCTGGAAAGCTCGCGGAGCCGCGAAACTGGAGGAAGCGGCCTGGGTCTCACCCTCGCCCGCGCGGCTGCGCAGGCGCATAACGGTTCGCTGGAGCTGGAAAACCGGGCCGGCGGCGGTTTGCTCGCACGGATCATGCTGCCAAAGACTGTTGCGGCAGGCTAATTCGATACAAGGCCAGAGATCCGGCCACATCTGCGAAAAATCGAACCCGACGCAAGTCGGTATCAAGGTGCCAAGGCGGGAGGGTTTATGCCTCCGCGGCCCGATTTTGGGCTGGGAAGCTCTTCACCTTGCGCTTGCCGCACCACAGTTCCAGTGGCTGCGAGCCGCTATGTTGGGCAGCCGTATGAACGGCTTCCACGTCATCGGGCGCCTCGATTTCCTCGAAGCCGATGAACCGGCCATTGGCCGGATTGAGCATATAGAGCCTGTAATAGCCCACGGTTCGTCCCCCGGTGCCCTCCGGTTTCCCGACTCCGAAGGGTGAATGTCAGTGTGGCACAAAAAGCCGCAGGCACACTTAAACGAGATTAGTCGTAGGAATTTTCCAAACCATAGGTGTTTGTACCTAAACGAAAGGAGGCGAGCCCAGGGCCCGCCTCCAGACGTTCAGCAATCCAGTCGGGTTCTAGTCGCGACTTTGCTCCCGCTGCTCGCGCCGCTGCTGGAAAGACTGTCGGCGCTCGGCCACGGTTACCGTTCCGTCGCGATCAATATCCTGCCGATCGAAGCGCACCAGGGCTCGCTGCTGGAACTGCTCGCGAGTGATGAAGCCCTGCTCGCCGAACATCCGCCCCGTCCGCATCGTTTGACCTCCACGGGCGCCCCGCATGAAACGGCCGCCACGGCGCTCGCCGCGCTGCTCGCGCATTTGGCCGCGCGCCTGCTCGAATTCAGCCCGGGTCACATTGCCGTTGCGGTCGAGATCCAGCCGGTCGAAGGCAAGACCTGCACGCTGCTCGCGGCGCTGGCCGCGCGCCCGACGGGCTTCCTCGGCGGTGAGGCGGCCGTCGCGATTCACGTCGAGACGTTCGAAGCGCTGCGCCGTCCGTTCGATCACCTGCTGGCGATTGATGTCCCCGCCGCCATGTCGCCGCGTTTCATTGGTGGGCTGTGCGACAGCCAACCCCGAAAGAACCAGCAAGCCGAGGCCCGCCACCATGCCAAATTTCTTCATGTTGAACTCCGCTCTCGTTTCCAAAACTCTTAGCGGGATCCAGATCGCACCCTCGTGTCGCTGGACTTTGTCGATCTTGGGCCGATCTTGTCGCAAAATGTCGCGTCAGAAGCTGACTCGAGCACTCAGCCTGAGATCCCGTCCCGCCAGCGGTACGAAATCCTTGGTGAACGAGGCATGGCGGCGCGCTTCCACGTCGAAAATGTTGTTCGCGGCAAGTATGAGACTGGTTGGGTTGCTCCGACCCCAGGGACGCCAGGTCACCGAGGCATTCACCAGAGTGAAGGCCGCAGTCGGCGTTTCGAACGCGGCGACACGGTCCTGAGCGAAGACGTGCTCGACTTCGCCCCGAGCGTCGAAATTGGCGGACTCGCCTTCGATCCCGGCGAGCACGCGCAACGGCGGGATCCGCGGTACCGGTCCGCCACCGTCAGCGATCGTCGCCTCGACATAGTCAGCGACGCCGTCGAGGCTGAGCCTCCATGGCCCGAATTCGCCGACGCCGATGGTGGCACCAAGTTCGACCCCCCAGTAAGTCGCGTCGGTCTGGAAATATTGGAAAACCGGAAGTTCGTCCTGTTCGGCGCCGGTCGCCGCCTGAAAAATATAATCCGAGAACCGATTGGCGAACAGGGTAGCGGTCAGTTGAAGGCCCGGACGCTGGGCACGGGCATAGATCTCGCCGCCGAAGCTGCGCTCCTTGCTGAGGCTTGGGTCACCGAGTTCGAAGGCCTGGGTCGCCACATGCGGGCCGTTCGAGAACAGTTCCTCCGCCGACGGGGCCCGTTCCGACCGCGAAAGGTTGGCGCCAACCTTCACCAAAGGCGAGATCTCGTACGAAGCGCCGCCAGCGACGGAAAAAGCGTTGAAGCTCCGGTCGAGACCAAGCGTGCGGGCGCCTACCGTCGCATGCTCGAAACGTACTGCGCCTTCGAGCTCCAGCCGGCCGATCTCGACTTCCTGAAGCGCGAAGATTCCGATCTGGCTCGAGTTGTTGGGCGGGACGAAGGCTTCGGCTCCGAAAGCCTCGAAATCCCGGACGAAGAACTGGCCACCAACGACGCCCCGCCATCCGCCGCGATCCGCCTGGACGGCCTCGACCCGGCCTTCCATTCCCTGAGTTCGAAAGATCGTGCCGACTTCCTCGCCTTCGAACTCCGTATGTTCGTAGTCGGCCGCGGCAAGCCGCACTCTGAGGGTCTCGAACAGGCCGCCTAGTTGTACCTCGCCCCGCAGATCGGCGCGATATTGTCTGAGGTCGATAGCCACGTCTGCCGGCTCTTCCCCCTCTTCACCCTCGTGGCCCCCTTCCCCCTGACCTTCTTCGTGATGGTGACCAACGCCAGGTCGGGCCGGGACACCATAGACGCTGTCGAACAGGCTGAGTGATAGGCCGAGATTACCGCCGTCGCGGATCAATGCCGCGCCGAGACCGGCGGTCCAGGTGCGGGTAAAGCTGTTCGGCAACCGACCTTCGAGGGCGGCAAAGCCTCTGGCTTCCTCCGCTTCCTCGATATGGCCATCCGCTTCTTCCTGCTCGGCCCGGGCCAGTTCCTCTGCACGGAGCGGCGGCGACAAGACGTGGCCGCCGATGCGAAGGTCATCGCTTTCCCGGTAGCTGCCGTCCGCGTGAAACACGAAGCCGCCGTCGCCGACCGGAATGTCGATGCCGCTCCCGAGACTGAACTCATTGGCGGCCGAAGCGTAACTCCCGATCGCGTCGATGTGGGGGTTATCGGGCGGAACTCGGCGCGGGATGCGACGATCGAAGACGTTGACGGCGCCGCCAATGGCCTGGCTTCCGAACAGCAGAACCGCCGGGCCGTGAAGCACCTCGATCCTATCGGAGGTGATCGGATCGATCGTCACGGCATGGTCGGCCGAAGTATTCGAAACGTCGATCGAGCCGATGCCGTCAACGAGGACCCGGACCCGCTCGCCCTGAAAGCCGCGAAGGACGGGCCGCGAGGCGCCGGGGCCGAAGGATGTAGCTGAAACGCCCGGGAGCCGGGTCAGAGTCTCGCCCAATTGCGGACGCATGTCGCGGACCAGTTCGCTTCCGCTGAGAGTGGCCGTACCCGCGAGCAGGTTGAGATCGCGCACGAAAGGCGCGGTGATGACGATGGCCTCCT
>DAINCA010000100.1:0-7153 GCA_036732645.1 Allosphingosinicella sp. | reverse complement strand
TCGGCGCCGTCGATCCGCGAGCTTCCGACATTGTCGACGAAGCTGACGGCGCTGTTGCCGACCGGCACCTGGGTCGTCACCTGCTGTCCGTTATAGCTTGCACGGAACAGGGCGCCGCTCAGCCGCAGGTGGCGATCGAACAGCCAGCCCTTGAAGCCGACTTCGTAGGAATCGACGATCTCCGGGTCATAACCCAGTCTCGTCGCCGGCGTGACCGAAGCGTCGCCGCGCATGTCGAATCCGCCCGATTTGAAGCCCTGTCCGTACGAGGCATAGAGGTTGAAATCATCCATGATCTCGTAAGTGACGCTGAAGCGGGGCGTGAACTGCTCGAACTGACGCTGATTGGTGTAATCGGTGAGCACCTGGAACGGCACCGCCCCCGCCGCCGGAATGCCGAGACCGGCAAAATTCGCCTTGAACACCTCCGCATCCTTGTCGTCCCGGGTCCAGCGGGCGCCGACCGACACGGCCAGCCGGTCGGTCAGATCGTAGCTGAAGTCCCCGAACAGGGCGACGCTGTTGGTGTCGACGCTGCCGCTCGTGGGTTGGGTGAATCCCAGGACGCCGAGCACCGCATAAAAGGCGCCGGACGCCGTAGCATCCATGTAGTAGGCGCCGGCGACGCCGGTGAGCCGGCCGAAATCGAATTGCGCCTGCAACTCCTGGCTGAACTGCTCGTCGTCGTAGAAGCCGGGAATGTCGAAATAAGGCTGGGGAAGACCGTCGAAATCGATCCCGTCGCCGCGCGTGCTTCCCTGGCGCCAGGCGGTGATCGAACGCAAGGTGACCGCGTCGGTGACTTCCCAGTCGCCCGTCAGCGAGACTCCGCCGGTTCGGACGCGGCCGCGATAGCCGATCCCAGACAGGGTGTCGTAGGCGCTCTCGAGAGGCGGCGTCGGGACCGGGAAACCGGGCGTCTCACGGTGGCCATTATTGATGTTCGAATTGTCCCAGAGATGGTCGCCGGACAATCGGAAGAAGAGGTTGCTCGTCGGTTCGAACTCGAGGCTCACGCGGCCGGCGAAAACGTCGCGATTGCCGTGCTCGACTCCCAAAGTGAGATTGTCGCCGAAGCCGTCGCGGCCGTAGCGGGCAAAGGCGGCGCCGATGCGCAAAGTGTCGCTGATCGGAGTCGAACCGCTGACGATGAGATTGAGTTCGTCATAGGTGCCGACCTCTCCTCGGACCCGGAAGGTCGGCGAGTCGGCGTCGAGCCGTCGGGTGACGTATTTGACGGCGCCGCCGATCGTGTTGCGACCGTAAAGGGTTCCCTGGGGGCCGCGCAGAACCTCGATCCGCTCGACGTCGAATATGTCGAGGACCGCGCCTTGCGGACGGGCGATGTAGACATCGTCGACATAGAGGCCGACGCCGGGCTCGAAACCCCACAGGGGATCCTGCTGGCCGATCCCGCGGATGAAGGCGGTCAGGGTGGAGTTGGTGCCGCGGGAAACCTGCAGCGTCAGGTTCGGCGTGGTCCGCTGAAGCGCGGTGATGTCGCCGGCGCCGCGCAAATCGAGCTCTTCGCCCGTATCCACCGTCATCGAGATCGGAACGTCGATCTCGCTCTCCGCGCGCCGTCGCGCCGTGACGATTATCTCTTCGTCCATGTCGGGAGCGACGTCGGTCTGCGCCTGCTGCCCCGCCGCGGAGCCTGTATCCTGGGCGGCGGCTGGAGCCGCGGTCCACGCGATTGAGGCGATCCCCGCAAGAAGCGCGGCCCGCAGGTTTCGATCTTGGGTCACTTCGGTCCTCCCCCTGTCGCGCCGACTCTTGATGTTCAGCGCTTGATGAGCAAGACGGAATTGAACGTGTGTTCGGCCGGCTGTCAAGGATGTTCATCAAAGAGTGAACATCTATTCTCCGGCCTCCGCGCCCGCTATGAAGGCCAGGTGACAGGGGTAGACATATTGAGCGAGACGGTTCCAAGCCTGCAGCGCCGCGCTGGGGAACGTGACGGCAAGAGACTGGGTTCGCGTAGCCGCCAGCATCGCGCCGCCGTGGATGATTCCGGACCCGGGCAGTCGAAAAAGGCTCAGCAAAGCCTGGAGACCCGGGACAAGATTCTGGATTCGGCGGAGGAATTGTTCGCTCGCCACGGTCTCTACGGGGTGACTGTGCGCAACGTGGCCCAGCACGCGCAGGTCGATCCGGCGCTTATCCATTATTATTTCGGAACCAAGAGGGGCATGTTCGACGCCGTGTTCGAGCGGCGGGCCGGTGGCATCAACGATGCCCGGATGGCCGCGATGGACGAATATGAGGCCCGTAACGACGCGGTGACCGTGGAAGGTGCGATCCGGGCCTTCCTGAAGCCGATCCTCGACAAGGACCGGACCGTCGATCCGGGCTGGCGAAATTATTCGGCGCTCGTCGCGCTCGCGAACAACAGCCAGGAATGGGGCGGCGAGATGATGAGCCGCTATTTCGATCCGGTGATCCACCGGCTCATCGACTTGCTCAGAAAGGCCCTGCCCGAAGCCCGCGATGAGGATCTCTACTGGAGCTACCAGATGCTCTCCGGCTCGCTGATGGTGCTCCAGGCTTCGACCGGTCGGATCGAACTGCTGTCGGGCGGACTGTGCCGATCCGACGATGTCGACGCGTTCGGCGAGCGCCTCGTCGATTATGCCGCAGCCGGCTTCCGATCGGTTTGCGGGACCGCCTGAACCGCTCCAGGCCAACGCCGCGATTGACAGTCAATAAGTTCACCAAGTAGTGAACATGTCGGTCTTCCGGTTGCGGCGAAGGGGGCGCAATGCAGTTCACAGCGAGAGCCTTCGTCCCCTATCGCGTCCGATTACAGGCGGCCGCCGATCGGACGCCGGAGCGGATCGCCTTGTGCGACGATGCGCGATCGGTGACCTATGCGGAAACGATCGGCCTGGTCGACGCCTTCGCCGCTGACCTTTTTAGCCGGGGCATTCGTCCCGGCGAAGTGCTCGCCCTTTGCGCCTCCAACAGCCTTGAATATGCGATCGCTTATCTTGGCGCCGTGTCGCTCGGCGTCGTCGTCGCACCCTTGCCGACCGGAGCGACCGCCGCGGCCCTGGCGGGAATGATCGCCGATTGCTCCGCCTCGCTGGTGCTTGCGGATGCCGACAATCTCGGGCGCATCGAGAGCTCGGGTGCGCGCGTGACGATCGAGCCACTCGAGACCCTTCTCGAAAGGCTGGACCCATCCGCGCCTCCGCCTCCGCGCGGGGACATCGCCCCGGACGATGTCTTCAACATCATCTATTCCTCCGGAACGACGGGAAAGCCGAAGGGGATCGTCCAGTCGAACGCGATGCGCGACGCCCATGTCGAGCTGGCCCGCGCCTGCGGCTACGATCATGAAAGCGTGACGCTGGTGTCGACGCCGCTTTATTCGAACACGACCTTGGTGAGCTTCCTTCCGACGATCGCGCTTGGCGGGACCGTCGTTCTGATGGCGAAGTTCGACGCGGCGAGGTTCCTGGAGCTCGCCGAGCGTCACCGCGTCACTCATGCGATGCTGGTCCCCGTACAATATCAAAGATTGCTCGCCTGCGAGGCATTTGACGCTCACGATCTTTCGGCGTTTCGCGAGAAATTCTGCACGTCGGCGCCCTTCTCCGCCGAGCTCAAGCGGCAGGTCCTGGACCGATGGCCCGGTGGCCTCACCGAATATTACGGCATGACCGAGGGCGGCGGCCTATGCATCCTTTTCGCGGATCGTCACCCGGACAAATTGCACACCGTCGGCCAGCCGGCGCCGGAAAACGACATTCGGATCATCGATGAGGACGGCGGTCAGCTTCCGCCCGGTGAAGCCGGTGAAGTGGTTGGTCGCTCCCGAAGCATCATGAAGGGCTATCACAATCTCGCCGAGGCGACGAACGCGGCCTTCTGGACGTCGCCCGATGGATATCTTTTCGTCCGCACCGGCGATGTCGGCCGCTTCGACGAGGATGGTTTCCTGATCCTGATGGATCGCAAGAAGGATGTGATCATCTCCGGCGGCTTCAACATCTATCCTTCCGATCTGGAGGAAGTGATTCGTTCCCATCCGCGCGTTCAGGACGTGGCGGTGGTCGGCGTGGATTCGCCCGAATGGGGCGAGACGCCGGTGGCCTTCGTCGTCGCCCCAGGAGCCACCGCCGAAGAATTGCTGAGCTTCGCCAATCAAAGGCTCGGCAAGCTGCAGCGCCTGAAAGGCGCACGGCTGGTTGAAAGACTGCCGCGCAACGCGATCGGCAAGATCCTGAAGCGCGAGCTTCGCGACATCTGGAGCGAGGAAGGCTCAAAAGCCGCCCATCCGGCCTAGCTGAACGTCCTTCCCGCCGCTAAGACCGGCGGCGAAACGTTTTCGGGGAGATGGAGTAGTGCGTGAAGCGTTCCTGGCCGCTTTGATGATCTCGACCGCCGCCTGCGCGGCGCCGCAGACCGAGCCTCAGCCGGCGCCGCCGGCCTTGGCGGACGGTTCGGCCGAAGCCCATGGCGATTATGATCTCACCGCCCAGCGCGCCAAGTTCGCCGATATCGCAATGAATCCCGACACCAGCTTTCTCAATGCCGAAGAACGCCAGGTGGTGAACCTGCTCAACGAGGCAGCGGAGCTGATGAGCGAGATCTATCTTCGCCAGCGTTCGGTCCGCAATCCGCAGATTCGGCAGGCGATCGCCGCCAGCGACGCGCCGAACCGGGCCGCCTTGCTCGACATGTTCGATCTTCATTTCGGCCCCTGGGACACGTTGGCCGAGAACCGTCCCTTCTGGGGCGATCAGCCGATGCCGCCCGGGGCCGGTTTCTATCCCGAGGACCTGACGAAGGAAGCGTTTGATGCCTATCTCGCCGCCCATCCGGACCAGCGCGAGGCGCTGACCAGCGGCTACACGATCGTCCGCCGCGAAGGCGACCGGCTCGTCGCGGTGCCCTATAACGAGGCCTATCGCGAGTGGCTCGAGCCGGCGGCGCGTTTGCTCGAGCAGGCCGCACGGACGACGAGCAACGAGAGCCTTCGCCGCTTCCTCGAGCTTCGGGCCGCGGCCTTCCGTTCGAACGATTATTACGAATCGGAACTGGCCTGGATGGACATAGAAGGCACCCCGATCGAGCCGGTGATCGGACCCTATGAAGTCTATACCGACAGCCTCTACGGCCAGAAGACGGCGTTCGAGGCGTTCATCACGATCAAGGACCCTGAAGAGAGCGCTGCGCTCGACCGCTACAAATTGCTGCTCGCCGACATGGAGCGAAATCTGCCGGTCGAGGAACGCTACAAGAATTTCAACCGGCGCTTCGATTCGCCGATCCTGGTCGCTGACCAGGTCCATGGCGGCGGCGACAACGTGCCCGGCGTCCAGACCGTCGCCTTCAACCTGCCCAACGACGAACGGGTTCGCGAAGCGAAAGGCGCGAAGAAGGTGATCCTGGCCAACGTCCTCGGCGCCAAATATGAGCGGATCCTCGCGCCGATGGCGGAATTCATCCTGGTCCCCGCCCAGGCGCGGCTGGTGAGCCGGCGCTGGATGACCCAGGAGACCCTGTTCCACGAATTGTCCCACAGCCTCGGCCCGGGAACGATCAATGTCGACGGCCGACAGACCACCGTCAACGCCGAGCTTCGCGACGTCTATTCGGCGAGCGAGGAATGCAAGGCCGATGTCATGGGGATGTGGAACATCCTCTACATGATGGAGCGCAACGAGCTTCCCCCGGCCGAACGCGAGGCGGCCTTGGCGACCTATTTCGCCGGCATCTTCCGCGCCGTCCGCTTCGGTATCGACGAGGCGCACGGACGGGGCGCCGCCGTCCAATATACCTATCTGAAGGAAAAGAACGCATTCGCCTGGGATCCGTCGGAGCGCCGCTTCCGGATCGATTATGCCAGGATGCAGGCGGGCATCCGGGACCTTGTGGGCGACCTGGTCCGGCTTCAGGGCAATGGCGATTATGAAGGCACGAAAGCTTTCTTCGATCGCTACGCCCGGCTCGACGACGAGGCGCGACTGGCGCTCGCCGCCACCGCCCATATCCCGACCGACATTCGCCCGGCCTATCCGTCGCGGATATGACTCTCGCTTACCTCGCGGCCGGCTTGCTGATGGCCGGCACCGGCGGCGAGGTCGCAGCGACCCCATCGTTCGAAGTGCAGGCCTGTGCGGAGGCGCAGATCCGCGAGATCGCGCGCTGCGGCGTCGTTCGGGTTCCGGAGGATCGCGGCAGGCCGGGGGGCAGGCAGATCGCATTGAATGTCGTCGTCCTTCCGGCAACCGAACCACAAAGGTTGCCGGCCTTGTTCGACCTCGATGGCGGCCCTGGCCTGCCAGCGACCAAGAACCTCTCTTTCTACCTGAGCGACGGCGCCTCCTACCGCCGCGAACGCGACATTGTCTTGTTCGATCAGCGGGGCACCGGCGGTTCCAATCCCCTATACTGTCCGGACCTGGCTTCTCCCGAACGTCAGTATCAGCCGCTCTACCCGGTCGAGCTCGTCGCGGCCTGCCGGAATAGCCTGTCGCAGCGGGCCGAGCTCCAGCATTACGGTACCGACGCCGCCGCCCAGGATGTAGATTCCGTCCGCCGGGCCCTCGGTCATGAGCGGATCGACATCGTCGCTCTCTCCTACGGGACGATGCTGGGATTGCGTTACGACCAGCTCTTTCCGGGCAAGGTTCGGGCGATGGTCCTGTTCGGAACGGTGACTCCGGAAGCGAGGGTGCCTTCGGGTCACGCGCCAGCCGGGCAACAAGCGCTGGAAAACCTGATATCGGCCTGCGGCGCCGATCCTTCCTGCGCGAGCCGGTTTCCGTCCATTCGCGGCGATCTCGACCGCGCCCTTGATCGACTTGAAGGGATCGACGGTGCTCCGGACCGGGACCTGTTCCTCGAGCGGCTTCGAAGCCTGATGTACGCACCGGGACGGGCGCGGGCGATTCCACTGATCGTCCAGGCGGCGGCGGCTGGCGACCTCGCCCCATTCTTCGTTCTGACTCGGCGGAGCGAGGCTGCCCTCGACGCGGACGGCGTCTATCTTTCGATCGTCTGTGCCGAAGGCATGAACGGCCTGGACTACGAGGCCGCGGCCGCGGCGGCCCGGCGGACGATCTTCGGCGACTATCGCCTGCGACGTCAGCGCGCGGCGTGCGAGGGATGGCCCGTCGCCCCGACCGCGGACGATTTCTAC
>DAINCA010000099.1:0-7265 GCA_036732645.1 Allosphingosinicella sp. | reverse complement strand
CGAAAGTCCGGATGCGGCTGACACGGGCGCCGTTGATCTCCGTCCGGCGGGCGTTGCGGCGGATGCGTTTCTTTGCTTGCGGCGTGTTCGCCATCTTCTTGCCTCGTCGTCGATAGAAATGAAAAGGGCGCGGCTCGACCGCACCCGCTCAGCGGCGCCATCTAAGGAGACGCGGGCTCCGGGTCAAGCATTACAGCGGCTAATGCTGGCATTTCGCACAGTAAAAGGTGGAACGGCCACCATCGACCCGGCGGCGCACCGGCGCCGAGCAGCGTGGGCACGGCTGGCCCTCGCGGCCGTAGACCCGCCATTTCGATGAGAAATAGCCAAGCTCCCCATTGGGGCGGACATAGTTGCGAAGCGAGGACCCACCGGCCTCGATCGCGTCGAGGAGCACCATCTTGATGGCATCGGCGAGGCGATCCAGGCGGGACCTCGAAAGGCCTCCCCCTGCCCGTCCGGGTGCGATCCCGGCAAGATTGAGGGCGTCGCAGACATAGATATTCCCCAGTCCGGCCACCAGCCGCTGATCGAGCAGAAGGGCCTTGATCGGTGCCGTCCGTCCTTCGAGGGCCCGCTTCAAGTACGCGCCGTCGAAGTCGTCGCCAAGCGGTTCGGGGCCCATCGCTGCGAACGGTGGCGACCGCTCGATGCAATCGCTTCTGAGCAGGTCGACGCTTCCGAAACGACGCGGATCATTGAGGCTGAGGCTCCGTCCCGCGTCGGTCCGGATCAGCACATGATCATGTTTTCCAAGGTCAATGGGGTCGATTCGCCAGCTGCCGGACATGCCGAGATGAAAGACGAGGGTGTCGCCTCGATCGGTGTCGATCAGACCATATTTGGCGCGACGTGCAAGACCCGTCACCCTTGCTCCGGTAAGGCGCTGGCGCAGATCGACCGGGAACGGCCGGCGCAGATCAGCACGCCGAAGTTCGATCGACTCGATGCGCCGCCCCTCGAGGACAGGGCGGAGACCGCGGACGGTCGTCTCGACCTCCGGCAACTCAGGCATGATCTGCGGGTTTTAGGGGCGTGCACATTCTTACCTTCCCCTGCTAGAGGCGCAGCCGATGGACAAGGTTTCTTTCGGTCACGAGGATGTCGAGCCTCAGGAAAAGACACGCCGGGTGCGGGGCGTCTTCTCCAGCGTCGCTTCGAGCTACGATCTGATGAACGACGTCATGTCGGGCGGACTGCACCGATTATGGAAGGACGAGTTCGTTCGCCGGGTAAGGCCACGCCGAGGAGAGAAGATCCTCGACATGGCAGGGGGTACCGGCGACATCGCCTTCCGTCTGGATCGCCGCGGCGCCGAAGTGACGGTCGCCGACATCAATCCCGACATGCTGGGTGTCGGGGTCGATCGCGCCAAAAGACGGGGCCTCGACGGCCTGGTCTGGGCCGAAGAGAATGCCGAACGCCTTTCCTTTCCCGACTGCGCTTTCGATGCCTACACGATCGCCTTCGGCATCCGGAACGTCACCGACATCGATAGGGCCCTCGCCGAGGCATATCGCGTCCTGAAGACGGGAGGCCGTTTTTTCTGCCTGGAATTTTCGCAGACCCGCTGGCCGGGCTTCAGCACCCTCTATCGGCGCTACAGCCGCGACGTCGTACCGAGGCTCGGCCGCCTCGTCGCCCGCGATCCCGACAGCTATCGTTACCTCGTCGAATCGATCGAGCGGTTCCCGGACATGCCCGCCTTCAGCCGGCGGATCGAACAAGCCGGATTCGCGCAAGTTCGGGCAGACCCCATCCTGGGCGGCCTCGTCGCCATTCATAGCGGCTGGAAGATTTGACCCACCCGGCAGTCCATGTCTGGCGGCTTCTCAAATGGGGCCGGGTCCTGGCGCGACACGGGGCGCTGCGCGGCATCGAACGTGACGTCAACACGCCGCCGCCGGTGCGTCGGCTGGCGCGCATCGCCCGCTTCGGCGCGTCCATTCCCGAAATTCCCACTTACGCCGAGGCTTTTCAGGAGATCGGCCCGGCCGCGATCAAGTTCGGGCAGGCGCTGGCGACCCGGCCGGATCTGGTCGGCGAGGAAGCCGCTCGTGATCTGACCCGGCTTCAGGACAGCCTGCCCCCGGCGCCCTTCGCGGAAATCAAGGCGGCGATCGAGCAAGGTCTCGAAAAGCCGGTCGACGAGCTTTTCTCCGAGATCGATCCTGTTCCCGTCGGCGCTGCTTCGATCGCCCAGGTCCACCGGGCGGTAACGACCGACGGCCGCCTCGTCGCGATCAAGGTGCTCAGGCCCAATATCGAGGAAGATTTCGCCAGGGCCCTCGACACATACGAATGGGCCGCCGCCCAGGTCGAGTCGATGGGAACCGAGGCCGCGAGGCTTCGGCCGCGGCTCGTCGTGGCGACCTTCCGCCAGTGGACCAATCGCGAGCTGGATCTTCGCCACGAAGCGGCATCGGCTTCGGAGCTTCGTGAGAATCTGGTCGCCGAGGCGGGTTTCTTCGTGCCGCAGATCGATTGGACCCGAACGTCCCGACGGGTGCTGACGCTGGAATGGATCGACGGGATCAAACTCACCGATCGCGATGCCCTGATCGCAGCGGGCCATGACCTGAAGGAGTTGGCCAAGACTCTGGTTCGCGCATTCCTCCGCCAGTCGGTCGTCGACGGCTTCTTCCACGCCGATCTTCACCAGGGCAATCTGTTCGCTTTGCCCGACGGCCGGCTGGCGGCAATCGACTTCGGGATCATGGGCCGGATCGACCGGCAGGCCCGGGTCTGGCTGGCCGAGATCCTCTACGGATTGATTACCGCCAATTACCGCCGGGTCGCCGAAATCCATTTCGAAGCCCAGTACGTGCCGCACCATCATGACATAGACGAGTTCGCGACGGCGCTTCGTGCTGTCGGCGAGCCGATCCGCGGCCTCCCCGTCAAGGATATCTCCATCGCGCAGATGCTCGATGGTCTGTTCAAGATCACCCGCGATTTCGACATGCCGACCCAGCCCCATCTGCTGCTTCTGCAAAAGACGATGGTGATGGAGGAAGGGGTCGCAACCGCGCTCGATCCGGAAATCAACATGTGGGAGACCGCCGAGCCGTTTCTTCGGGAATGGGTCCGCGGCGAGCTCGGTCCCGAAGCTCGGCTGGCGGACGAACTGGTCCGCAATTTTCGGACCCTGCGCAAGCTGCCCGAGCTGATCCGCCGGATCGATTATTATTATCCGCCACCGGGCGCGGCGCCCCCTTCTCCTCCGCTGCCCGAGATCGCCATCGTTCGGCCGCACCGTTACGGCCTGTTCGCGCTGACCGCATTCGTTTCGGCGGCGGCTGGCGCGGCAGCCGTTTGGCTCCTAACTTGAGGTCATGCGGGGCAAGAAGATCCTCCTGATCGTTGGCGGCGGCATTGCCGCCTACAAGGCCTGCGAGCTGGTCAGGTCGATCCGCAAGGCCGGAGGCGGCGTTCGCTGCGTTCTCACCAGCGGCGGCGCCCAGTTCGTGACGCCGATGACCCTCGCCGCGCTTTCGGAACAACCGGTCCATGTCAGCCTCTGGGACCTCAAGGACGAAGCCGAGATGGGCCATATCCAGCTGTCGCGCGAAGCCGACCTGGTGGTCGTCTGCCCGGCGACAGCCGACCTGATGGCCAAGATGGCGGCAGGAATTGCCGACGATCTCGCCACGACCCTCCTTTTGGCGACCGACAAGAAGGTTCTGGCCTGCCCTGCAATGAACGTTCGGATGTGGCAGCATTCCGCCACGGTTCGAAATGTGCAACGCCTTCGCGACGACGGAATTATCGTGCTCGAGCCGGACGAGGGAGAAATGGCCTGCGGGGAATATGGCCCTGGTCGGTTGCCTGACGTCGACCAGATATTCGCCGCCATCTGCAACGCGTTGAACGGCGACGGCCCACTCGCGGGCAGGCATGTCCTCGTCACGGCCGGCCCGACCCATGAGCCGATCGATCCGGTTCGGGTGCTCGCCAACCGCTCTTCGGGCAAGCAGGGTTTCGCCGTCGCCGAGGCGCTGGCCGGACTTGGCGCCAAGGTGACCTTGGTCGCCGGCCCCGTCGCTTTGCCTACCCCATCGGGTGTCGACCGGATCGATGTCACGACGGCACTCGAGATGAAGGCCGAAGTGGAAAAGGCGTTGCCCGCCGATGCCGCGGTGATGGTCGCGGCGGTCGCCGACTGGCGGGTCGAAGCGGCCACGGCCAAGCTGAAGAAGGCCGCGGGCCCGCCCCATCTCGACTGGCAAGCCAATCCGGACATCCTCGCCGAACTGGCGCAAAGCCCGCAAAGGCCCAAGCTACTGGTGGGCTTCGCTGCGGAAACCCACGACGTGAGAGAGGTCGCGGCTTTGAAACGATCGTCCAAGCAAATCGACTGGATCGTCGCCAACGACGTTTCCGGTGACGTCATGGGCGGCGATTCAAATTCGGTCCACCTGATCACGGAGGCAGGCGTCGAAGACTGGGAGCGGGCGCCGAAAGCCGAAGTCGCCAGGCGGCTCGCCAGGCGGATCGCGGACCGGTTTGCCACCGGAACGTGATCGGGACGTCACCGGCGATCACTCACACGCAGGAGAAATGATGATCGACATCAGGCTGAAGCGCCTCCCCCACGGTGAAGGCCTTCCCGCCCCGGATTACGCTTCCGAACATGCAGCCGGGCTCGACGTCGTCGCGGCCGAGGATCTGACGCTGAAGCCTGGCACCCGCCACGCGGTCGCCACCGGTTTTGCGATCGCCATCCCGGAAGGGTTCGAGGTGCAAGTGCGCCCGCGCTCCGGTCTCGCGCTAAAGCACGGTATTACTTGCCTGAATACGCCGGGGACCATCGACAGCGACTATCGGGGTGAGGTAAAGGTGATCCTCGCCAATCTGGGCGGCGATGATTTCGAGGTCCGGCGCGGCGAACGGATCGCGCAGCTTGTGCCGGCACCGGTGCTCAAGGCACGTTTCGTCGAAGTCGGTGAGCTTGAAGAGACGGTCCGCGGTGGCGGCGGCTTCGGATCGACAGGGAGGTGAAGATGAAGGGTTCGGCAATAATCCTGGCACTGGCATTCTGCGCGAGCTCGGCGGGAGCCCAGACTACGGTCGACGTCGGCACCGGCGACTGGAGCGCCATTCAGGAAGTTCGGCCCCGTGGCTTTATGCGCATGGCCGATGCCCAGATGGACCTGATCGAGCAGGTTGCCGCGCAGGGTCGCTGCAACGTTCCCGGCCTCGGCCGCCAGGCCGTTGATATTTCGGTGCCCTTTCTGATCCGCTACGGCGCGAATGGTGCGGTCGAGCAGATCGTCCTGCGGGATTTGCACTGCCCGGAACTCGAGGTCGCGTTGGGCGCAGCGGTGCTCCATCTGGCGCGAGCTGACGAATATCGCCCGCGCGGCGCGACCGTTCCAGGCTGGTATCGGAGCGAGATTGGCTTCGCCAATCAATAGGTTTTCGCCAGGCTGTCGGCCTTGCCGATCGCCTCGACGATGGTAGATTGATGGTTCGGATCGGCTGGAGCCAGTCGATCTCCAAGCGAGGAGGCTGACATGATTTTCAACCTTGTAGCCGCGGCCTTGATGGCGAATACGCCGACCATTCCCTCGCAGATCGAGATTGCCAGCAATGCCAGCTGGGATGCTTATCCGTTACTGGTCACGGAGAATGTAGCCGTCCCCAACGGCGAGATGGTTCGCCGGGTCCAGCTCATGCTTCAACAGGACGAGTGCGATTTCGCGGGACAGACGGCGCGCCGCTTCGACATCGACGTGAATTACGCGATCATGATCGACCCCCAGGGCAATGCGTCCAGGATCATCGTCCAGGATGTCGGCTGTCGTCCGCTCGAGCTCTACGTCGGGAGGATCGCCGCCGACATCATGAGGAACGGTTACGTCCGGGTTAGTCCGCCCTCCCAGCCGAGCTGGTACGGGAATCGGATCAACTTCAACCTTCAGTGATCCTGAGTGACGAGCAGCTCGACCGTTACGCCCGCCATATCGTTCTGAAGGACATCGGCGGCGCGGGTCAGAAAAAGCTGCTCGATTCCGACGTCGCCATCATCGGTGCGGGCGGCATCGGTTCACCGGCCATCCAATATCTCGCGGCGGCCGGCATCGGCCGGCTTCGCGTAGTCGACGACGATCGCATTTCGATCGACAATCTCCAGCGGCAGATATTGTTCGGCACCGAAGATGTCGGACGAAGCAAGACCGACGTGGCCGGTGAAACGGTGGCCCGTCTCAATCCCGATGTCGCGTTCGTCGCGATCGGCAGGAGGCTCGATGGCGACAATGTCGCCGAGCTGTTGGCAGGCGCGGATCTGGTGCTCGATGGGAGCGACAATTTCGCCACCCGATTGATCGTCTCCGATCATTGCACCAGGTCGAGGACGCCCCTGGTGTCGGCGGCGATCGGCCAGTTCCAGGCGCAGATCGGGACATTCCGCGGCTGGGAGCCGAGCTGGCCCTGTTATCGCTGCTTCGTTGGCGATGCCTTCGATGCCGAGGATTGCGACACCTGTTCCGAACTGGGGGTGCTCGGCGCTATGGCTGGAATGGCGGGTAGCTGGGCGGCGCTCGAAGCGATCCGCCAGATCACAGGGCTCGGCGAGGATTCGGCGGGCAAACTGCACATTTTCGACGGTCTCAAGCCGGCCCTTCGAACGATCCGGATAGCAAAAGATCCAGCCTGTCGGGCTTGCGGCGCCTCAGGCGCCGAGGAGGCTTGAAGCCTGTTCGAAGAATCGAACCGTCTCCTGCGGCTGGATGCCGAAGGAAAGAGCGAGCCCACCGACAAGACCGATCGGCACGAATTTCCAGCTCAGCATTCGGCCGAGTAACGACACCTGCGGCCCGGCCTTGTCGGATCGAAGTGCGACCGCTTCGGACGGCCCGGGAATCACGTCGACGCGCCCCAGAATGAAAGCCTTCTCCGCCGCGAACTCATCCGCCGACAATATCTGCTGCTCGCGGAGCCGGCCGAGGCGTTCGAGGGCGTCGAGCCGATCGTGGAAAGCTGAGACGTCGACCGCGCCTGCCGGAGCCTGGGAACGAGACGACTCGCCTTCCTGGATCTTCGTCGGCACGAGGCTCAGCTTCGGCTGTTCTGCCTGGATCTCGGGACGTTCGGAACCTCGCCTGATCTGATGCTGTCGGGTCTGCATGGCCCAAACCTAGAACAATGCCGGTAAATCAATCCTCAAGCGTGACAGGATATTTTCGGCTGTCTTAACTTCAGGGCTGCTCACCGATACCGATCAGATCGATGGTGAAGAGCAAGGTCGCGCCCCCAGGGAT
>DAINCA010000098.1:0-7356 GCA_036732645.1 Allosphingosinicella sp. | reverse complement strand
CCGCTGGCGCTAATGCTCGGGGCAATCGTGGGGAGCTTTCTTGCCGTTCTCCTGATCCGCTGGCCGAAAGACGAAAGCGCCATCGGCGGGCGCTCGCGCTGCGACCGCTGCGGTGTCCGTCTGACGGCAGCCCAGCTGATTCCCATTCTCTCCTTCGTGGTCCAGAGGGGCCGCTGCCGCAAATGCGGCGCGCCGATCGACCGCCGCCACATCGCGCTCGAGCCGGCGGCCGCGGGTGTGGCTCTGATCGCCGTCATGGCTCATCCGCTGCCGCTCGCTCTCGTCAGCGCTTTATTGGGCTGGTGGCTGCTCCTGATCGCCGCTCTCGACCTCGAGCATCACTGGCTTCCGGAACGTCTCACCTTGCCTTTGATCCCGCTCGGCCTGATCGCGGCCTGGATCGGTTTCGGCCCGGGCGTCGGCGATCGGGCGATCGGCGCCGTGGCGGGCTTCACCGTCTTGTTCGTCATCGCCTGGATGTACCGCCGGCTTCGAGGGCGCGACGGCATGGGTGGGGGCGATCCCGTCTTGCTGGCGGCGATCGGCGCCTGGGTCGGCATTCTTCAATTGCCCTACATATTGCTCGGCGCGGGCTTGCTCGGCATCGCGGCCGTGATGCTGATGCTGATGCGGGGCGAAGCCGTTACTGCGACAAGCAGGCTGCCGCTCGGAACCTTGATGGCGATCGCCGCCTGGCCCGTCTGGCTCATCGTCGCGACGACACCCATGTTAAGCCTGTGGCCATGTTCAGGTTGCTAAATAAGGCACTTAAGGGCGGCGTTCTTCCCTAGAGGCGCCGCCCGATTTGCGTCTGGCTGGTCCGAGGTGCCATCTCAGGCTGGCACCGCCTCGGCGGCTCTCTCAATTGGGACGGCCTGAAGCGCCTCGACGAAGGCGTGCCGCCAGGCCAGCACGTCCTCGCGCCGCACATTGTCCACCATAGCCTCCCAGCGTCGGATCCGTTCCGCCTTCGGCATGTCGAGTGCCTCCCGGATCGCGTCGCTGAGTTCGTCCTTGCTGTATGGATTGACGAGCAACGCCTGGTCGAGCTGGTGCGCGGCGCCGGCGAAGCGCGAGAGGATCAGGACTCCGGGATCGGCCGGATCCTGCGACGCGATATATTCCTTGGCGACGAGGTTCATGCCGTCGCGGAGCGGCGTGATCAAGGCGACATCGGAGGCACGGTAGAAGCCGGCGAGCGCCTCGCGCGGATAACCCTGGTTGACGTAGCGGATGGGCACCCAGTCGACCTCGGCGAACTCGCCGTTGATCCGGCCGGACAATTCGTCGAGCCGCTCGCGGATCGCTTCATAGGTATGGACCTCCTCGCGCGATGGCGGCGCGATCTGGAGAAATGACACGCGTCCTCGCCAGTCGTCATTCTCCTCGAGGAAGCGGCGATATCCCTGGAATCGTTCCTCGAGACCCTTGGAGTAATCCAGCCGGTCCACCCCGATGATCATCTTCTTGTCTTCGGCGCTCCGCTTCAGCGTGCCGAAAGCGGCTTTCGTCTCGTCGCTGCCGAGCATGTGTTCGAACTCGGCAAAATCGATCCCGATCGGGAAAGCCGCGGTCTTCACGGTCCGGCTGCCGACGGTCACGGTCCCGTCCGCGGCGACATGGCCGCCCAGCTCGCGGGTGATATAATGGTGGAAGCTTTCCAGCCATTCTTCGGTGTGAAAACCGATCAGGTCATAGGCCAGCATCGATTTGACCAGCCGCTCATGGAACGGGAGCGAGACGAGCAGCCGCTGCGGCGGCCAGGGTATGTGAAGGAAGAAACCGATCCGGTTGCGAAGGCCGCGCTGGCGGAGCTGCTGGCCGAGCGGGATCAGATGATAATCGTGAACCCAGATGAGGTCGTCAGGTTCGATCAGGGGACTAACGGTCTCGGCGAACCGTTCGTTCACTCTTTCATAGCCCGCGCCGAAGCTCCGGTCATATTCGGCGAGATCGATCCGATAGTGGAACAAGGGCCACAACGTCCGGTTGGCGTAGCCATTATAATATTCGTTTATATCCTGGTCCTCGAGGTCGATCGTCGCGGTCGTGACGCCGTCCTCGCGGTGGAGATTGATATGGCCGGTGAATTCGTCGGTCTTCTCGCCTGACCAGCCGAACCAGAGGCCGCGATATTCGCGCAGGGCCGCCGCAAGCGCGACCGCAAGACCACCCTGCGAGCCGTTGCCGCTTCGGGGCTTGGGCGTCGAAACGCGATTGGAGATGACGATCAGTCGGCTCATGTCGGCGTTAAGTTGAACTCCCCGTCAGCGGATCGAAGTCCAGGGCCTAGATAGAAGCCCGGCGCAGTTGATCAATCCAACTAGCGAATAAGTCTGCGGATAGTTTCCCCACAGTTCGCCGGTCTCGAAGTCGGTGTCTTCCGAGAGCAGCCCCGCCGGAGTCAGACGCTCCAGCATCTTCTCGTAAAGTTCGCGGGCTTCGTCTGACCGTCCTACCAGATGAAGCGCCTCGATCAACCAGAACGTGCAGAAATTGAACGCGGTCTCGGGCAGTCCGAAATCGTCCTCGGCCGCATAACGGAGCATGTGCTCGCCTCGCCGCAGCGCCTTCTCGACGGCGTTGAAGGTGTTGACGAACCGGGGATCGCCGGCATCGAGGAAGCGCATGTCGATCAGCTGCAGCAGGCTGGCGTCGAGCTCGTCTCCGCCGAACGTCGCGGCAAATCGTCCTTCGCCTTCGTGCCACGCTCCGCGCTCGATCTCCCGTCGGATCGCGTCGGCGCGCTCTCTCCAGACCTGAGCGCGTTCGGTCAGCTCGAGCTCCAGGGCGATATTGGCGAGCCGGTCGCACGCGGCCCAGCTCATCACCGAGCTATAGGTGTGGACCGCGGTTCGGGTTCGAAATTCCCACAAGCCGGCGTCCGGCTGGTCGTGCGCTTCCCAGGCCCGCTCGCCGACACGTTCAAGGGCGGTAAAATCCTCGATGGTCGACTTGCGGTAAAGTCGCTCGTCGAAAAAGGCCTGGGCGTTGGACAAAATGACCTGCCCGTAGGCATCGTTCTGGACCTGCGTGTAAGCCGCGTTACCGACCCGGACCGGGCCCATGCCGCGATAGCCGGCGAGATGCTCGGCGACATTTTCCTCGAGCTTCGGCTCACCCGAGGCCGAATAAAGCGGCTGGATGACGCCGCCTTCGGCTTCGTCGACGATGTTGCGCAGATAGCTCAGATAGTTCTCCAGCACGTCGAGTGCGCCGAGCCGGTTGAGCGCCTGGACGGTGTAATATGCGTCGCGGATCCAGCAGTAACGATAGTCCCAGTTGCGGCCCGAATTGGCCGCTTCGGGGATGGAGGTAGTGAGCGCCGCGACGATCGCCCCGGTCTCCTCGTGGAGGCAAAGCTTGAGCGTGATCGCCGCCCGGATCACGACCCTTTGCCATTCGAGCGGAATCGCCAGCCCGCGCACCCACTCGCGCCAATGGTCGGAAGTCTGGTGAAGCATCGTCGCCAGCACCTGGTTGACGTTGCCCACGAACGGCTCGTCCGGGCCGAGGAAGAAATGCAGGCTCCTCTCGAGCCGGAAAGCCCGCCGTTCGAGCAGATGAAGGATCGGCGCGTCGGTCGTCAGCCGAAGCGGCTGCGGCTTGAGCAGGAATCGGACATGGTTGCTTCCACTGGTGCGCTCCGCGTCACGTTCGCCCCAGTTGACGGAGGGATTGATCTCGACGCGCACCCGCGGTGCCCCGGCGATCGGCCTCAGGATCCTGGCGAAGGCGACCGGGCGGTACATTCGGCCGGACCGCTGATAGCGCGGACAGAAATCGTACAGGTCGGCGACATTGCCCTCGGCATCGGTGAGGCGGGTGACGAGGATCGGCGTGTTCTTGACGTAACGCTGGTCGGCCGAGACCTGCCCTTCGAGGCTGATCCGCCATTCGCCGCGCGCCGTCCCTTTGTCCCCCTTCGGGTCGAGCAAGCCGCAAAAGAGCGGGTCGCCGTCGACCCGCGGCTGGCACGCCCAGACGAATCCGGCGCGTTCGTCGACGAGCGCGCTGACCTGGCAATTGCCGATCGGCCACAGATTGAGATCGCTCATATTGTCTGGCTCAGCCAATCCGAGACGGCGTCGACGGTGGCCAGCCGGTATCGCGCGGCGGTCGCACGCTCGGCGCCTACAAGCACCCCGGCGCCCCGAAGGTCGGCCGCCGCTTCGAACGCATGTTCGTCGGTCAGATCGTCTCCCACGAAGACAGGACGCGCATCGGCGAAATCCGGTTCCGCCATTATGGCGCGAAGCGCGTCGCCCTTGGTCGCGCCTTCCGGCCGAAGTTCGACGACCATGTGCCCGCGCTGAAGCGACAATTGGTGGGCCATTGCCAGTTCCGCCATGAAGCCCTCGACCTCATCCGCCAGCGCCGGAGCGAGCCGGTAATGAAGCGCGATCCCGGCCGGCTTCTCTTCGACCAGCAGGCCCTGTTGGGACGCGGCGAATTCGGAAACCGCCGAACGCATCTTCTCGAGACCTTCGGGGATGCTGACCGGCAAACTGTGTCCGTCGGCGAGGCGAAGCTCCAGGCCATGGGAACCGGAGACCGCGATCCCCGCGCAGGCGATGTGACTCTCGAGATCGGCGATCGACCGCCCGCTGACGATGGCGAGCCTCCCGCTCAGCCGCTCGTGAAGCCGCTCGAGCAGTGGGCCAAGTCCGGGCGAGACCTGGATCGCCGCCGGCGTTTCGGCGAGCTCGACCAGGGTGCCGTCGAAATCGAGGAACAAGGCAGCCCCGTCCAGCAGATCGGATGGTGGCGGTGGCAAGCTTGACATGAGGGCTCCCGTGGCAAGCCGAGCGGCAAATCTCAAGCGCGATCGTCTCGTCTGCACCACGGCGCACGCGTCGGCGAAACCGCTAGGCTCCCTGGATGATTAAAGTTATGCTCGGTTTAAACGGCGTGAGGGGACACGCTCAGGAATCGGCCTGAGGCCGATCGCGACAGGGGGGACAAGATGGAACAGGCTCGCTCGACTCTTTCCAGGCGCAACATTCTCATCACGCTCGGTGCGGCTGTGGCCGGCACCGTCGCTCTTGCTGGCACCGCCTTGAGACCGGCCATTACCCGCCAGGCGCGCAAGGTGCTCGCTTCGACCCCGCTTACGCGCGGCATGCTTTCCTTGTCGCAGGCCGAGATGCCGGAATGGACCAACCAGATCGGATCGGTCTTCAATATCGGCGGCGGCTTTCAGCTGAAGCTCGCCGGTGTCGAGCCGCTTCAGTCGGAAGGCGTGCGTCCGTCGGCGCTTCGCGACCGGGCCTTCGCGGCCGTCTTCGACGTGACCCGTGGCTCCGCTTTGCCGGGGGATCTCATATACACGCTCAGCCATCCCCAATATGGGCCGCTGCAATTGTTCCTGAGCAGCACCGGCAATCCGCGGCGGATGCTCGCCATCTTCAACTGACGTGCCACCGCTTCGGCGCGCGGTTGTCGAGTTCGGGATCGATTATCGTCCGGAGACCGAGTTCGATCTGACCTTCACTGCCGCGCTGTACGGCTCGACGCGACAGTCCGAATTCGCGGATCTCGGCTGGCCTGCGGAGGCGCTGGTTTCATTCCTCCAGCAGCAGCATCTCGCTCAGCACCGTCACTTCCGGCAGGTCTATCCCCATGGCGAATGGCTGATCGTCGAGCAATCCGGTCAGGACATCGGCCGCCTCTATCTCGACGAAGCCGACGCGCATTGGCGTCTCGTCGACATCATCCTTCGGCCGGAATCGCGCGGGTCCGGGATCGGAACCGCCATCGTCAGTGACCTGGTCGCGACGGCCCATGACGCGGGCAAATCCGTCCAACTCTCCGTGAACAAGAGCAATCCAGCCGCGGCGCGGCTTTATCGGCGGCTCGGCTTCGAAATATTCGAGGACCATGAAATGCACGAATCCATGATCTGCCGGCTGGGCGGAGCCGGCCGCGCTCCCCATCAGAGTGGCTGAAGAGACCATTGTGCGCCTTGCAGTTGAGGCCGGCTCGGTTATGACTCCTCCAGCTGTGTTTTAAGGTCTTTGTTCTTGAATTTGCTTTCACTGCTGGAAGTCGTGATCGGCCGTCGGACCATGTGGAAGATCGGCCGCCGCCTCTATCTTCACGCCCGTCGCGAAGGATCGCTCGATTTCGCGGTCAACGGCGAAGCTTATTTGCAGCGCGCGCTCGCCGAGCGTTCGGCGGCGACCAACAAGCCGCTCCTGACCGTCGATGTCGGCGCCAATTACGGACAATGGTCACGCTCGTTTCTTTCTACGCTCCGGGAAACCGGCGCGCCGGCGGCGGAATTCATTCTGTTCGAGCCGGTGCCGGCCATTGCCGACGCCGTCTCCGGCCTGGCAGCGGAATTTCCGGAGCACCGGATCAAGATCGAACGTTCCGCCGTGTCGGATGAGCCTGGAACCGCGAAAATGGTCATGACCCAGGTCAGTGCCGGCAATCATCACCTCCAGGCCTCGAGCGGGGCGCTGGAGGGAGAGGAAATCGAGGTTCCGGTCACGACACTCGATAAACATTTCGGCCCCGATGCCCTCACGATCGACATCGTCAAGATCGACGCCGAAGGGTTCGATCCGAAGGTTCTGACAGGCATGACGCAGCTTCTTTCGCGCCAGGCCGTCGAGGTCGTTCAGTTCGAATATAGCTGGCTGTTCATCCGCAGCCGCGCCTTTCTTCACGATGTCTTCGAGCTTGCGCGGGAGCATGGTTATCGCGTCGGTCTGCTGACGGGGCTCGGTGTCGAGCTTCACCCCAAGTGGCACCAGGATCTCGAGAAATTCAACGCCTCGGCAATGGTGTTGCTTCGCGAAGGCGCCGCAGACTGGCTCGCAGTGCGCGAGGTCGTCTACCTTGCCGATAACACTCATGACTGACCGCGGTTTCCCTGCCGCATTACGTCGACCGGTCCGGCCACCCGCCGCCGATCTCCAGCGAAGACAGGTTGGTCACATAACGACCACTTCGGACATAGCCCCGCAGCAATGGGAGGTAGCGACACTCCTCTTCCTGGTGGCCGGCTTGGCAGCTCTCTGGGCCGTCGGCGCCTACCGGACGGTCAGTATCCTCGCGCCCGTCGGGCTGGGGGGAATAATCGGATTTGCCAACTTCCAGATGGCGCGGAGAAATCCCGCGTCCATCTGGACCCCGTTATTCGCGCTTCGTCTTTCGATTTTCGTCTTCCTGTGCGTGGGGAGCCTGGTTCCCATCGTCCTGGGAGAGGAGGTCGAAGCCTATGTTCGCAGGACCTATAGTTACACCGATCAGGAGCTTGCGAAGACACTTCTGGTCTGGTGCGTCAGCACCGCGGTGCTCGTGACTGCCGCATTCGTCACGAGCCGCTTCGACCGAGGACAATCCAGC
>DAINCA010000097.1:0-7368 GCA_036732645.1 Allosphingosinicella sp. | reverse complement strand
GGGATCGATCGCCGAATCCTATGCCGAGGTGAAGGATGGCGAGGTCGTTCTGGTCAATTCCAACATCCCGGAATTCAGCCACGGCAATCGTCACAACCACGAGCCCAAGAGACCGCGCAAGCTCCTTCTCAATGCCCGCGAGATCAACAAGTTCTTCGGCGCGGTCGCGCGGCAGGGGATGACGCTCGTTCCGCTTTCAATCTATTTCAACTCGCAGGGACGGGCGAAGGTAGAGCTGGCGCTGGCGCGAGGTCGCAAGGCGCACGACAAGCGCGAGCACGAGAAGGAAAAAGACTGGAAGCGGGAGCAGGGCCGTTTGCTGAGGCAGCATGGCTGACCATATGCTCGGCCGCTGGCTGGCCAAACATATGCCGAGCCGCGAGCAGCTCGCTCAAAGTCGCTGGGTGAAACCGTTCGGCCAGCGCATCCTCCACAGCGAGTTCTGGCGCTTTACCCGTCGCTCGGTGCCGCGCGGGGTCGGCGTGGGTCTGTTCGTCGGCGTCTTCTTCCTGATACCGGGCGTTCAGATCATCGCGGCCGCGTTGTTCTCGGTGCCCGCGCGCGCGAACATCCCGATCGCCGCCGCGATGACTTTCCTGACCAACCCGTTCACGACGCCATTCCTGATCGTCGCTTCCATACCGGTCGGCAACTCGTTCGGATTCCACGCCGACAAGGCAGCGATCACCGACCTTTATTATCGAAGCGCACCGATCGGCGAATGGCTCTCCTGGCTCGCTTCGGATGCCGCGCCGGCGATGATTTCGGGACTGTTCATCATCGCTCTGCTTATGGGCGGGATCGGCTATCTGACGGCGGTGTTCGTCTGGCGCTGGTGGACCGGGCGCAAGTGGCGCCGCCGCAGCTCCAGGAGCGTCCCCCCGCTCGATTGATTGATAATGTGATGGGTCTATATCGCCTGCAAGGGCTCTAATCTTCGAGGAATTCCGAGGAAAATGATGCGCTACACTCTCCAACTGCTCGCCGCGTCGACGGCGCTTGCCGCTTGCACCACCACCCCCGAGACGCTCGCGACTTCCGAAGCCACCGAAGCGGCGGCGCCGCAAAGCCAGCCGCAGATCGGCAGCTTTGGCTTCGACCTCGCCGGGATGGACCGGAACGTCGACCCGGGTGACAATTTCTACCATTTCGCCAATGGCGAATGGGAGCGCACCACCGAAATTCCGGCCGACCGTTCCAATTATGGCATGTTCACATTGCTGGACGATGTGTCCAAGCAAAGGACCCGAGCGATCCTCGACGAGGCCGCGCCAGACAGCCGGATCGGCGCTTTCTATGCCAGCTTCATGGACGAAGCCGCGGTCAACGCGGCCGGGCTTTCCCCGATCCGGCCGTTGCTGGACGAGATCAAGGGGATCGGCACCCGTGAAGCCTTCGCAACCGAGCTCGGCCAGCTCTTTCGCGAAGGTATCACCGGGCCCTTCGGCGGCTACGTCGCTACCGATGACCGAATTCCCACCGACATGATCATGCGCCTGACCCAGTCAGGCCTCGGACTTCCGGATCGCGATTATTATTTGCGGGACGATCAGTCGCTGGTCGAAAAGCGCAATGCCTATCGCGATTATCTGGCCCAGTTGCTCACTCTCGCCGGTGAATCCTCTGCGGCGGAAAGGGCAGCGGCGGTGCTGGCTCTGGAAACCCAGATCGCCAACGTCCACTGGACCCGGGTCGAAAGCCGCGACGACGAAAAGACCTACAACAAGAGATCGCTCGCTCAACTGGCCGCGGAGGCGCCGGGATTCGACTGGCAGCGCTTCTTCCAGGAGGTCGGGATCGCCGACCAGGCCAATGTCCTGGTCTCGCAACCGACCGCCTTTACCGGCAGCGCCCGGATCCTCGCCGAAGCACCGCTTCCGGTGCTCAAGGATTATCTGATGCTGCGCGCGCTCGATTCCTATGCGCCTTATCTTTCCAGCAATTTCGTCGACGCCAACTTCGCCTTCCGCGGAACCACCCTCAACGGGACGCCGCAAAACGAGCCCCGCTGGAAGCGCGGCGTCAGCCTGGTGACCCTGATGATCCCGGACGACATCAGCCGGATCTACGTCGCGAGGCATTTCCCGCCTGAAGCCAAGGCCGCGGCCGACCGGCTGGTCCGGAACCTGATCGCGGCGATGGACCAAAGGCTTGCCAACCTCAGCTGGATGGCGCCTGAGACCCGGACGCGGGCGCGGGCGAAGCTCGCCGCCTTCACGCCCAAGATCGGCTATCCCGACAGCTGGCGCGATTATTCCAGCGTCGACGTGAGCCGCGACAATCTCGTCCAGAACATCCGCAACGCGACGGTCTTCGAATATCAACGGCAGCTCGGCAAGCTCGGCCAGCCGGTCGATCGCAGCGAATGGTTCATGACGCCGATGGAGATCAACGCTTACGCTTATACCAGCTGGAACGAGATCGTCTTCCCAGCGGCGATCCTCCAGCCGCCCTTCTTCGACCCCAACGCCGACGACGCGATCAATTATGGCGGGATCGGCGCCGTCATCGGCCATGAGATCAGCCACCATTTCGACGATCAGGGCAGCAAATACGACCAGAGCGGGGCGCTCAACGAGTGGTGGACTCCACAGGATCGCGAGCGCTTCAATGCCCTCACCGCCCAGCTCGTTGCGCAATATGACCTTTACGAGCCGCTCCCCGGCCACAAGGTCCAGGGGCAGCTGACGCTCGGCGAGAACATCGCCGATCTCGCCGGTCTCACCGTCGCCTACGATGCCTATCGCCTCAGCCTCGGCGGCAATCCCGCGCCGGTGCTTAACGGGTTCAGCGGCGATCAGAGATTCTATCTCGGCTGGGCTCAGATCTGGCGGCGCAAATATCGTGAGGCCAACCTGCTTCAGCGGCTTCTGACCGATCCGCATTCGCCGTCGGAGCAGAGGGTCGCCGTGGTTCGAAACCTCGACCCCTGGTACGGTGCCTATGAGGTGGCGGCAGACGATACACTCTATCTGCCGCCGCAGCGGCGGGTGCGTATCTGGTAAAATGGCTCGGCGGGACCGTTCAGCCGCTGTCGGGCGCGTGACCGCGACGTGAGCGCTGCTGTGGCCAGCCGCCGAACGGCCGATCTCCTTTTGTTCGGCGGAGCGGCATTGGCCTCGGCGGCCTTGCTGCTGTGGGCCGTTCAGGACGTCTCCTTTTCGCTTGTCTTCCTGGCCGGGCTGATCGGCACTGGCGGGCTTCTGCTCCTCGTCGGCCGGCGACCTGCCGTAGTCCTCCAGGATTCCGTGCCGGACGAATCGGCCGATTTGTCGGTGCTCCGGACCGCCTTGGACTCGGCCGGCGACTCGGCGGCCCTGGCCGTGACCGATCATGAAGGCGGATTGTTCTGCGCAAACGGCCTGTGGGGAGAGTGGTTCGGTTCGTCGGCGTCGCCGCGCGATCTCTTCGAGGAACCGGCAGCCGCCGCCAGATTACGCGATGCCGCCCGGGACGCTCGGCGCCACGGATTTGGTCGGGCCGAGCAACTGCCGTTCGGCGAGCAGAAACTGAACGTCGACATCCGATCCGCAGGCGCAAGCGAGCATCTGCTGTGGCGGTTCAGCCGCGGCGATAATGCCGACGTCGCAGCCGAAGCCATCAAGCTCGTCGCCGGCGAAGGCGGCAAGAGACTTGGCGATGCCGGCCTGATGGCGGTCGTGACCGGTGACGACGGCCAGATCCTGGCCGCCAATGCGACGTTCAGCCGCCGTGCCGGCGGTGAGGAACCTGAAGCAGTCGACGGCATCGGCCTTGCGGATCTTCTGATCGCTTCGGGATCAGGCCAGTTCTCCTTCGCCGCCGAAGGCAAGGAAGGTCCGCCCTTGCGGATCGTCCAGATCCCGGCCGGTGCCGAGGGGCACGAAACCTCCGTCTTCCTGATGATGGACGACCTGCCGGGTTCTGGCATCGGCGAAGATGAAAATTCCCATATTCATGCCTTGCTGGACATCCTTCCGCTCGGCCTTGCTCTCGCCGACACGGACGGGCGATTCACTTTCCTGAACAAGGTCTTCCGGCGGACGGTGGGGCTGTCCGCCCAGGAGCGTCCCGCCTGGCCCGGCGATCTCGTCGTCGACGAAGACAAAGCGGCGGTTTCGGATGCGGTTCGGCGCTTCGCCCGCGGCCGAGCTTTGTCGGGGGACCTGGCGGTACGCCTGAAGATGAATCCGGAAGAACCGGTGGCCATGACCGTGGCGGGCGCGCGGGGGCTCGGCAACGCCGCCGTGCTTCTCAGCCTCAAGGACAATAGCGAGGAAGCGCGGCTGAAACGCGAGATCGCCCAGGCAACCAAGATGCAGGCAGTCGGCCAGCTCGCCGGCGGCGTGGCTCACGATTTCAACAATATCCTGACGGCTATTCTCGGCACCTGCGATCTTATGCTGATGCGTCACACGCCAGGTGACAGCGACTATGACGACATTCAGCAGATCCGTTCCAATTCCAACCGCGCGGCGAGCCTGACCCGGCAGCTGCTGGCCTTTTCAAGACAGCAGACGCTTCGGCCGCAGGTCCTCCAGCTGCCGGACGTTGTCGCGGAAGTCTCGCATTTGCTCACCCGCCTGCTCGGCGAGCGGGTGCGTCTGCAGGTCAAGCATGGGCGCGGGCTCGGGCCTGTGCGCGCCGATCCCGGCCAGCTCGAGCAGGTGATCGTCAACCTGGCCGTCAATGCGCGCGACGCGATGCTGGCCAAGGATCCCGAAGGGGTGGGCACCCTGACGCTCCAGACCTTTTCGGTTTCCGCCGAGGACGTGCGCCGAATGGGCACGGACATCCTTCCCATCGGCGAATATACCGGACTCAAGGTCAGCGACACCGGGACGGGGATTGCCTCCCACATCATCGGCAAGATCTTCGAGCCGTTCTTCACGACCAAGGAGGTGGGGAAGGGGACCGGCCTGGGTCTTTCCACCGTGTACGGCATCGTCAAGCAATCGGGCGGCTTCATCTTCGCCGATTCGGTGCTTCGCAAGGGCACCACTTTCACCATCTACCTGCCGGTTCACCGGGTGGCGCAGGGAGAGGCGCCGGCCAAGTCCAAGGCCAAGGAAAAAGCAGGGGAGCTGTGGGGCAGCGGCACCATCCTTCTGGTCGAGGACGAAGCGATGGTTCGGGCGGTGGCCGAACGCGCCCTTACCCGCCATGGTTACACGGTGCTCACCGCCGAAAATGGCGAGGCGGCCCTCGAAATTCTTGGCCGTGAGGAAAAGATCGACCTGATGATCTCAGACGTCGTCATGCCTTACATGGACGGGCCGACCACGGTCCGCGCCGCCCGCAAGTCTCAGCCGGACCTGCCGATCCTTTTCATCTCCGGCTATGCTGAGGAGCAATTGCGCAAATCGATCGATATCCCCAACGTTTCGTTCCTCGCCAAGCCCTTCTCGGTTCAGTCGCTCGCGGAGACCGTCCGTGGCGTGCTTGCTGCGAAATAGACCTTTTCCTTTGCGCCAAGGACGTTAAGCCGGGCCCATGCAAGCTTCCCGTTCAATTCTCATCGTCGAAGACGAGCCGCTGATCGCGATGATGCTCGAGGATTTCCTCGAGTCCCTCGGTCATAACGTCGTCGCGACCTGCGAGTCCGTCGAGGACGCACTCGAGAAAGTCGATGCGGGCGGCTTCGATGTGGCGATCATCGACGTTCAGCTGAAAGACGGCAAGCAGGTCTGGCCGGTGGCGGACCGCCTGATCGAAACCGGGAAGCCCTTCGTCCTCGCGACCGGCGGCCATGTCGAGCCGCCGCCTCCCCAGCACGCGGCGGCCCCGGTTCTTTCGAAGCCATATACGATCGACGCGATCGAGCCGGCGCTCGATCAGGCCTGCGCCGCCTGATCGAACGAAAAAGGCCGGTTCGGAAGCGCCGAATGTGGCTCTGGATAATGCTGATCGCGCCAGTGGCCGCTTATTTGCTGCTGCTCGGCCTCATCTTCTTCGCCCAGACCCGGTTGCTCTTTCCCGCCGCTTCAGTCGCGCCGGCGGGACCGACGCCTTTGCATTGGCAGCGGCTGAACCTCAGAACCGAAGCCGGGCATGATCTGCATGGCATCCATGTGCCGCCATCCGAGCCAGGATCGGATCGCCGCCTCATCCTCGGTTTCGGCGGCAATGCCTGGAACGCCGAAAGCGCCGCCGCTTTCCTCCACGATCTGTACCCGCAGGCGGACGTCGTGGCTTTCCATTATCGGGGTTATGCGCCGAGCGAAGGAAGCCCGAGCGCAACCGCGCTGCAGGCGGACGCGCTGGCGGTGCACGATCTGGCGAAGCGGAGGTTCGGCGAGCATCGGATCGTCGCCATCGGTTTCAGCATTGGGTCCGGCGCCGCAGCTCATGTCGCGTCCCATCGATCCCTGAACGGACTCATCCTCGTAACCCCGTTCGATTCGCTCGCCGAAGTCGCGGCCGATCATTATCCATGGCTCCCCGTTCGATCGCTTTTCCGTCACCAGATGGAGCCAGCACGCGAACTTCGGGGATCCACCGTTCCAGTGGCCTTGATCGTGGCCGGGGATGATCGCCTGATCCGCCCGGCACGGGCCGCGGCGCTGGCCGGTGTCGTGGGAAACCTCGTGTTCAGCCGGACGATATCGGGGGCCAGTCACAACGACATTTACGACCGCAGCGACTTTCGCTCCATCATGCGCGAAGCGCTGGAACGGGTCCTTGGCGAAGGCTGAGACGCGGCGATCCGGTTGGAGCGCGCCGGGCTGCTGAAACAGCAGCGGCACGGAGCCGAATGTTTCCTACTTGTTCCACCGGAACAAATGCGATACGTCTTCCTCCATTGAACCGCACAGGCGGACGCAATAGGGGAGAGACAAGCCATGGTGGCGCCACTCAAAGTCGTATCCGACAGGACCGTTCTCGACATGGACAAGCAGAAAGCCCTCGATGCGGCTCTGGCGCAGATCGACCGCGCCTTCGGCAAGGGAAGCGCGATGCGGCTCGGGTCGCGCGAAACGATCGAAATCGAGACGATCTCGACCGGTTCGCTCGGTCTCGACATCGCGCTTGGAATCGGCGGGCTGCCGCGCGGGCGGGTCGTCGAGATTTACGGCCCGGAAAGCTCGGGCAAGACGACGCTCGCTCTGCACGCGGTCGCCGAAGCCCAGAAAGCGGGTGGAGTCGCCGCCTTCGTCGATGCAGAACATGCGCTCGATCCGGTCTACGCCCGCAAGCTGGGGGTCGACGTCGACAATCTCATCGTCTCGCAGCCCGACACCGGCGAGCAGGCGCTGGAGATCACCGATACTCTGGTGCGCTCCAACGCGATCGACATTCTGATCATCGATTCGGTCGCGGCCCTTGTCCCGCGCGCCGAGATCGAGGGCGAGATGGGCGACAGCCATGTCGGCCTCCAGGCCCGGCTGA
>DAINCA010000096.1:0-7398 GCA_036732645.1 Allosphingosinicella sp. | reverse complement strand
ACCCGCCGCCGCTACGATCATGGCCGGCCTGGCCGAACCCTCGGACGGATGGCCGGCCGCGACGATCCCTATTTCGAGGAACGGCTGCGCGACTCCATTTACGGCGTGACCAGCGACATGGGCCGGATGATGGCCGCGGTCGCGGTCGCCGCTCCGGCGATGCGCCGATCGCTGCGCGATTTCGAGCGCAATATCGAAGGCGCGATCGACGATTATGAGCGGCGCCGCCCGCAATCCCGCCGCGAGCGCGACCGGGACCGCGACTGGGAGTATGACGCGCCTGTTCGCGACTGACGGCGAGCCAGGCTGACCCGTCCGCTTCGGCCTTCGTACCGCGCTCCGTCACGGCCATTGCGGCTATAAGGTCCACCCCCTAACAGGGCCGTCCATGTGGCAGCTCTATCAATTCCCCCTCTGTCCGTTCTCGCGCAAGGTCCGGCTCATGCTGGCCGAAAAGGGCGTCGCGCATGAGCTGAAGCGGGTTTCGCCGTGGGAGCAGGAGGACGAGTTCGTCGATCTCAACCCGGCCGGGGAGACTCCGGTCCTGGTCGAGGACCAGAAGGGGACGGTCCTGATCGATTCGAGCGCGATCTGCGAATATTTCGAAGAGACTCTGGACCGTACGCCACTGATCCCGGGGACGGCGATCAACCGAGCCGAGATCCGACGCCTTATCTCCTGGTTCGACGACAAACTGTTTCGCGACGTGGTCGCACCGCTGATGGAAGAAAGGATGCGCAAGCGTCTCGTCAGCCGGGCGCCGCCCGAAACGAGCGTGCTTCGCAACGCGATGATGGCCGCCAACGGCCACCTCGACTACATCGATTATTTGCTCGATCACCGGCGCTGGCTCGCCGGTCCGACCTTGACCCTGGCCGATCTCGCCGCCGCCGCCCATCTTTCGGTCGCCGATTATCTCGGCGGGATCGACTGGCGCGGCCACAAGCAGACCCTCGACTGGTATGCGGTGATGAAGTCGCGGCCGAGCTTCCGTCCCTTGCTGGGCGAGCGGATGGAGGTGATCATGCCGCCGGCCCATTACGACAAGGTCGACTTCTGAGACCGGGGTTGATCCTGCCGCCAACCGACGCCACATCCTCCTCATGCTGATCCAGACAGAAACCACGCCCAATCCGGCGGCGCTCAAGTTCCTTCCCGGCCAGAAGGTGATGGACCATGGCACGCGCGATTTCGCGAGCCCCGAGGAAGCGGAAGCCTCGCCATTGGCCGAGGCGATCTTTTCCACCGGCGAAGTCGAAGGCGTCTTTTTCGGGCGAGACTTCATTTCGGTGACGGCGGCGCCGGGCGTCGAGTGGCGCCAGCTGAAGCCGCAGGTGCTCGAGGTTCTCCTCGACCATTTCGCAAGCGGCGCGCCCTTGTTCCGCGCCGGCAGCGCGGCCGGGATCCATATCGCGCCCGAATCCGCGATCGAGGACAGGCCAGAGGATGCGGAGATCGTCGCCCAGATCCGGGAGTTGATCGAAACCCGGGTCCGGCCGGCGGTTGCCCAGGACGGCGGCGACATCGTCTATCGCGGCTTTCGCGACGGCAAGGTCCTCCTCGCGATGCACGGCGCCTGCGCCGGCTGTCCCTCGTCGACCATGACCCTCAAGCAGGGCATCGAAAGCCTGCTCAAGCATTATGTCCCCGAGGTCGAGACGGTCGAGGCCGTCTGACCCATCACCGCTTATCGCGGACTCTTCCTTCCTTTACCCTGTCGAAGCTGGACTCCCGTGCCCGAGCGAGTGACGGTGGACGCGATGACTTCCTGGTGCTCCTGAATGCAGCTCGTGATCGAAAGCGCTACCTCGGCTTGCTCGGCGGCCTTGCTCGGTCCGGCCGATGAGCTGGTTGACGAACGTCACGAGCTGGTCGGTCGTGGCCATGCCGAGCGGTTGATGCCGATGATCGCCGAGCTGCTCGCCGGGCGCAGACCCGACTCCATCCTGGTCGATTGCGGGCCCGGAAGCTTCACCGGGGTGCGCGTCGGCCTGGCCGCTGCACACGGTCTCGCCATCGGCTGGGGCGTGAAATTAAACGGTTACTCGTCGATGACTCTTCTCGCCGCCGCGAGTGGCGAAGCCGAAGTCGCGGTCGCTCTGGAGGGAGGACATGGCGAGCTTTTCGTGCAGACTTTCGGCGATGATCCGATCGCGCCCGTCGATATGCTTCGGTCACTGTCTCCCGAAGCCGCGGCGGAGGAGATCGCCGCAGAGCTGGTGATCGGTTCGGGATCGGAGGCGCTGGTCGCCGCTCGCGGCAACGGCCGGTGGGCGAACGCCACGCTCCGGGCGGCCGATGCCCGTTTTCTCCCGGTTTCGGCCCGGACCCTGACGGCCCGACCGATCTATGGCCGTGCGCCCGACGCGAAGCCGATGGCATGAAAGACAGATCGGTAATTCTCAGCCAGGGCGGTCTCGCCGATCTGCCGTCGGTGATGGCGGTGATGGACGACAGTTTCGATCCATCGTTCGGCGAAGCCTGGACAAAGCCGCAATGCGCCGGATTGCTGCCGATGCCGGGTGTATGGCTCACTCTGGCGTGGATCGGGGATGAAGCGGCCGGTTTCGCGTTGAGCCGGGCGATGGCCGATGAAGCCGAATTGCTGCTTCTGGCGGTGCGAAAATCCGACCAGCGCCATGGCGTCGGCAAGTGCCTGCTCGACGATTTCATGAACGCCGCAAGGAGTCGCGGTGCCACGCGTTTGCTGCTGGAGGTCCGCGAAGGCAATCAGGCGGTGGCGCTTTACGAAAGGGCTGGCTTCTCGCTGATTGGTCGCCGTCGCCATTATTATTCGGGACGTGATGGTCAGCTTCGCGATGCGCTTACGATGGCGCGAACGGCGCCCGACTGAGGGGCAACGCCAGTCTCGAAACCCACATATTTCTTGTAAACGGTCCCGAAACGGATCAATCCGTTTCAATCTGCCACGGCCAATGGCAGATTCCTCTGGAAGAAAGCTCTAACGACTTATGGAAAATCAGGATCAATTTGGGGAGACGTTGATCACCCTCACCGCCGACATCGTGTCGGCACATGTCAGCAACAACAGCGTGGCGGTTTCTGACCTGCCTGTGCTGATCAGCAATGTTCACAATGCCCTGAGCGGGCTTGGTGAACGCAAGGAAGAACCTGCACCAAAACAGGAACCTAAAGTTTCCATCCGTTCTTCGATCAAGCCCGATTACATCGTCTGTCTCGAGGACGGGAAAAAGCTCAAGATGCTCAAGCGGCATCTGTCGACCCATTACGACATGACCCCGGACGAATATCGGCAGAAATGGGGCCTCAACGCCGATTATCCGATGGTCGCGCCCAATTATGCCGAGCAGCGCCGCGCTCTGGCGAAGAAGATCGGCCTGGGTACCAAGCGCAAGCGTACCGGCCGCAAGTAGTCGCGGAGCTGTTGTGAGGTTGATCAACGCCATCCCGGCGACCCCTGGATGGCGTTTTTCGCTTGTGGCTCACGCGGGCCGTTGCGGCCTTCGCCCGCAAACCCTAATGTCCATCGCACTATGACGCGGCAGATCGATATCGAGGCGCTATGCGCGGAGAAAGGGCTGCGGATCACCGAGCAGCGCAAGATCATCGCCCGGGTGCTTTCCGAAGCGGAGGATCATCCGGACGTCGAGGCGCTTCATGCGCGCGCCTCTGCCGTCGATCCGGGAATCTCGATCGCCACCGTCTACCGCACCGTTCGTTTGTTCGAGGAGGCCGGAATCCTCGAACGCCATGATTTCGGCGACGGCCGGGCCCGCTACGAGGCCGCCGACGCGACCCACCACGATCATTTGATCGACGTCGAGACGGGGAACGTCATCGAATTCGTCGACGAGGAGCTCGAGCAGCTTCAGCGGCGGATCGCCGAAAAGCTCGGCTTTCGCCTGGTCGACCACCGAATGGAGCTTTACGGCGTCGCCTTGGGCCGCGAGAAGTAGAATTTGCGCAGGCTGATGCGCGTCGCGGCCATGGCCGCTGGCCTGATCTTCTGCATTCCTCTTCACTATCTGTGGAAGCTTTTCGGGGCGCGGTCGATCTGGCCGCAGATATTCCTCGCTTATGCGGGATATTGCGCCGGCCTGAGAGTGCGCACGGAAGGTCGGCCACTGACGGGGAGCGTCCTGTTCGTCGCCAACCATGTCAGCTGGCTGGATATTCTGGCACTGGGCGGCGCCACGCGCGCCGTCTTCGTGTCGCGCGACGACGTCGCCGGCTGGCCTCTGGTGGGCTGGATCGCCTCGTTGAACGACACGCTCTACGTCGCCCGGCAGGCGCGCCGGGAAGTGCATCTTCAGGCCGATCAGCTTCGCCGGGCGCTGGGCTCGGGACGCGCCGTCGCTCTGTTCCCTGAAGGCACCACCGACCACCTCATGATGCCGTTTCGGCCGAGCCTGTTCGCATCCTTGTTCCCGCCTCTTCCCGGAGTCCGGGTTCAGCCGGTGGTGATCGATTACGGGCCGGTGACTGGGGAGATCGCCTGGATGGGAGAGGAGCCGGCCGGGGCCAATGCCGGCCGAATCCTGGATCGAAAGGGCAGGATTCCCGTGAGGCTTCGCTTCCTTGCTTCGATCGACCCGGAGACGGCGGGCGACCGCAAGCGGCTGGCGGCGCAGGCGCAGTCGGAAGTCGCCGAAGCCCTGGGCGGCGGAGGCGCTTCCGATGCGGGGGGCGATCCCCTATATGCCCCGCGATGAAGAACCGGAATCCCCGCACATTTCACGTCAAGTCGTTCGGTTGCCAGATGAACGCCTATGACGGCGAGCGCATGGCCGAGTTGCTCGAATCGGAGGGCATGACCGCGGCCGCGGCCGGCGCAGAGGCGGATCTCGTGGTCTTCAACACCTGCCATATCCGCGAGAGGGCGGCCGAGAAGGTCTATTCCGAAATAGGCCGGGCGCTGAACCGGGAGGAGGGCGATCAGCCGATGATCGCGGTCGCCGGCTGCGTCGCTCAGGCGCAGGGCGCCGAGATCAGCCGGCGTGCGCCGGGTGTCGATATCGTCGTCGGCCCGCAAGCCTATCACAACCTGCCGGCTCTGGTTCGTGAGGCGAAGGCCGGCCGCCGAGCTATCGATACCGACATGCCGTCAATTTCCAAGTTCGGCGCCCTTCCGGCACGCCGGCGGCAGGCGCCGAGCGCCTTTCTCACCATTCAGGAAGGCTGCGACAAGTTCTGCACTTATTGCGTCGTCCCTTATACGCGCGGAGCCGAGGTCTCGCGGCCATGGACCGCGGTCATCGACGAGGCGAAAGCCTTGATCGATGCCGGCGCCAAAGAGATCGTCCTTCTCGGCCAGAACGTGAATGCTTGGCGCGACGGCGATCGCGGACTCGAACATCTCGCAGCGGCGCTCGACCAATTGCCGGGGCTCGAACGGATCCGCTACACGACCAGCCATCCCAACGACATGAGCGAAGGCCTGATGAGGGCCCATGCCGAAATCGCCAGCCTGATGCCTTTCCTTCATCTGCCGGTTCAGTCCGGAAGCGACCGCGTCCTGAAGGCGATGAACCGAAGCCATGATGCGCAAGGTTATCTGCGGATCATCGAGCGGGTTCGCTCGGCCCGTCCCGACATCGCCATTTCCGGCGACTTCATCGTCGGCTTCCCCGGCGAAAGCGACGCCGAATTCGAGGAGACCCTGAATATCGTTCGCGAAGTGAACTATGCGCAGGCTTTCTCGTTCAAATATTCCCCTCGCCCCGGAACCCCCGCGGCGGAAATGGACGGGCAGGTACCGGCGCCGGTGATCGACGAACGACTGCAACGGCTGCAGGCCCTGCTCAACGAGCAGCAGATCGACTTCAACCGACGATCGGTCGGGCAGCCGATGAAGGTCCTGATCGAGCGCCGGGGCCGCAAGCCCGGCCAGATGATCGGCAAGTCGCCCTGGCTCCAGTCGGTCCATCTCGAAACCTCCGCGGCGATCGGCGATCTGCTCGACGTCGAGATCCTTTCCGCCGGCCCCAACAGCCTCGCCGGCGCCCAACTCATGAGGAACGCTGCCTGATGGCGCAGAAGAAGGCCGAAGCGGCGGGCCCCCGCGCCCGGGTCGAGATCGAATTCGAGCAGCCGCATCTTCTCGGACCTTTGTTCGGCGAGTTCGACCGCAACCTCGTCGCGATCGAGGATCGGCTCGGCGTCTTTATCGCCGCGCGCGGCGCCAGGGTGCAGATCGAAGGCGATCCCAAGGACGCGGCGCGCGCACGCGAGGTCCTGCTCGGTCTCTACAATCGACTGGACGAAGGTCACGACATCGACGCCGAGACGGTGAACGCCATCATCGGCATGTCGGGCGAGCCGACGCTGGACGGGATCATCACCCCCGACGTGGCGGAGCCGCCGAAGGTGATGATCCGAACCCGCAAGAAGACGATCGTTCCGCGCTCCAAGAACCAGGCCGTCTACATGGAGGCCCTAGCCCGCGACGACATGATCTTCGCCCTGGGCCCGGCCGGCACCGGCAAGACCTATGTCGCCGTCGCCCAGGCCGTTCAGCAGCTGATCGGCGGCACTGTCGACCGGCTGATCCTGTCGCGCCCGGCGGTCGAGGCGGGCGAGCGGCTCGGCTTCCTCCCCGGCGACATGAAGGAGAAGGTCGATCCCTATCTGCGGCCGCTCTACGACGCGCTCTACGACATGCTCCCGACCGAGCAGGTCGAACGGCGGATCGCCTCCGGCGAGATCGAGATCGCGCCGATCGCCTTCATGCGTGGCCGGACGCTGGCCGACGCCTTCATCATTCTCGACGAGGCCCAGAACACGACGCCCGCGCAGATGAAGATGTTCCTCACCCGCTTCGGCATGCGCAGCCGTATGGTCATCTGCGGCGACCCCAACCAGGTCGACCTGCCCGAGCCGGGCAAATCGGGACTCCATGACGCCGTTTCCCGTCTCGAAGGCATCCCGAAGATCGCGACCATTCGCTTCGGCGCCGGCGATGTCGTGCGCCATCCGCTCGTGGGACGGATCGTCGAGGCCTATGAAGGCAAGGCCGAATGATGCTCGTCGAAGCCGAAGTCTCCGAGGAATGGGACAGTCGAACCGACTGGGCCGCTCTCGCCGACCGCGCCGTCCGGGCCGCCGTCGCCGCCAGCCGCCATTCGGCCTTGGTCTCGGCCGACATCGAGGTCTCGCTCAAATTCACGTCCGACGCCCAAGTTCGAAGCCTGAACGCCGCCTGGCGTGGCAAGGATCGGGCGACGAATGTCCTGTCGTTCCCGATGGCGGAGGAAAAGGATCTCGCGGGCGCCCATTTGCTCGGCGACGTCATCCTGGCGGCGGGCGTTTGCGCCGCCGAGGCCGCCGAGAAAGGGGTCCCGGTGGAAATGCATGCGGCGCATCTGGTGGTGCACGGAACCCTGCATCTGCTAGGTTATGATCACGAGACCGGCGAGG
>DAINCA010000095.1:0-7521 GCA_036732645.1 Allosphingosinicella sp. | reverse complement strand
TGGTGAGATGTTCGAGCCCGGCATAACCCCAGACGCTTTCGCGAACGTGGGCGTGGAGCACCTCGGCGAAGGCCTCGGCGAGGCGATCGGCAAGGGCCTTCAGGAGGATGTCCGAATAATCGTCATTCTCGGCCTTGAAGCGGGCGAGATGCGGCTCGAGACCGTGGATGCCGACGGCAAAGCCGCCGATCCAGTCCTCGCCCTCGGGATCGATGAAATCGGCCAGGCACATATTGGGCCGGCCTTCCCGTTTCTTCACCTGCTGGCGAAGGAAGGGCAATCGAGTCCAGTCGTTGCCGGCCAAGACGAGGACGTCGTCGCCCTCGCGGCGGCAGCGCCACAGGCCCACCGTCCCGCGCGGAATGACCCAATGCTCGGCGATGATCCGGTCGAGCATCGCCTGGGCGTCGTTGAACAAGGCGGTCGCCGTTTCGCCGACGACCTCGTCCTCCAGGATCGCCGGATAATTGCCGGCAAGCTCCCACGCGCGGAAGAAGGGCGTCCAGTCGATCGAGCCGCGTAGATCGCGCAGCGGCCAGTCGCCGAAGCTGTGGATTCCGGGTCGAAGCGGCGCGGCGGCCTTCCCTTCCGGATCGAAAGCGAAGCCGTTGATGCGAGCTTCTTCCAGCGAAGCCAGCTCGTTCTGGCCCCGGCCCGCCCGGGTTTCGCGCGCAAGCTGATATTCCTCGGCGGTGCGGGCGATCAAAGGCTCCTTCTGGGTGTCGGAGACCAATGACGATGCCACGCCGACGGCTCGGCTCGCGTCGAGGACGTGAAGAACCGGGCCGTTATAAGCGGGGTCGATTCGAAGCGCGGTGTGGACCTTGCTGGTCGTCGCTCCGCCGATCAGGAGCGGCAGCTTCAGCTCCGCCCTTTGCATCTCCGAGGCCACCGTCACCATCTCGTCGAGCGACGGCGTGATCAGCCCGGAAAGGCCGATCATGTCGGCCTGGTTCTCGTTGGCGGCCTTGAGGATGTCCTGCCAGGGCACCATCACCCCAAGATCGATCACCTCGAAGCCGTTGCACTGGAGAACGACGCCGACGATGTTCTTGCCGATATCGTGGACGTCGCCCTTGACCGTCGCCATCACGATCCGGCCCTTGCCCGCAGTGGCCCCGGTCCGCTCTTTCTCTTCTTCGATGAAGGGGATGAGATGGGCGACCGCCTTCTTCATCACCCGCGCCGACTTGACGACCTGGGGGAGGAACATCTTGCCAGCGCCGAACAGGTCGCCGACGACGTTCATTCCGTCCATCAGCGGACCTTCGATCACTTCGATCGGGCGATCCGCGGCGAGCCGGGCTTCCTCGGTGTCGGCAACGACGAAGGCGTCGATCCCCTTGACCAGGGCATGCTCGAGCCTTTTGTCGACCGTCCAGCCGCGCCATTCCGCCTCGGCTTTTTCCCGAACCGGGTCGCTGCCCAGATATTTCTCGGCCAGAGTCACGAGCCGCTCGGTCGCATCCTCACGCCGGTCGAGGATCACGTCCTCGCAATGTTCGCGAAGCTCCGGATCGATCGTGTCGTAGACGTCGAGCTGTCCGGCGTTGACGATCGCCATGTCGAGGCCGGCGGGGATCGCGTGATAGAGGAATATCGAATGCATCGCCCGGCGCACGGGCTCGTTGCCGCGGAACGAGAAACTGAGGTTGGAGAGCCCGCCGGAAATGTGCACGTGCGGGCAAAGTTCCTTGATCTCGCGGCACGCCTCGATGAAATCGAGGGCATAACGGCGATGCTCGTCGATGCCGGTCGCGATCGCGAAAATGTTCGGATCGAAGATGATGTCTTCGGGCGGGAAACCGTCGCCGACGAGCAATCGGTAGGCCCGATCGCAGATTTCGACCTTGCGCTCCTTGGTGTCGGCCTGGCCGACTTCGTCGAACGCCATCACGACCATCGCCGCGCCATAATCGCGGACCTTGCGGGCCAGGCGGAGGAATTCCTCCTCGCCTTCCTTCATGCTGATCGAATTGACGATCGGCTTGCCCGAAACGCACTTCAGCCCGGCCTCGATGACGCTCCACTTGGAGCTGTCGATCATGATCGGCACCCGGGCAATGTCCGGCTCGGCCGCGATCAGCTTGAGGAAGGTGGTCATCGCATATTCGGCGTCGAGCAGGCCTTCGTCCATGTTGACGTCGATCACCTGGGCGCCGTTCTCGACCTGTTGGCGAGCGACCTCGACGGCGGCGGCATAATCGCCGGCCATGACGAGCTTCTTGAAGCGGGCGGAGCCGGTGACGTTGGTGCGTTCGCCGATGTTGACGAACGCGCTTCTGAGGGGAGCGTGCATCTCGATCAGGCGGCCAGATACATGGGTTCGATTCCGGCCAGCAAGGTGCGCTGTGGCGGCTGCGGGATCTTGCGCGGCGGCAGGCTCCTCGCCGTGGCCGCGATCGCGGCGATATGCTCGGGCGTCGTCCCGCAGCAGCCGCCGACGATGTTGACGATGCCCTGCTCCGCCCACTCGCGCACCTGTTTCGCGGTGGTCTCGGGACCTTCGTCATATTCGCCGAGATCGTTGGGCAGGCCGGCATTCGGATAGGCCATGACGAGCGTGTCGGCGATCGCCGCCAGGGCCGCCACATGCGGGCGAAGCTGGCTTGCGCCGAACGAGCAATTGAGGCCGACAGAAAGCGGCCGGGCATGGCGGACGGAGGCCCAGAACGCCTCGATGCTGTGCCCGGAAAGATTGCGTCCGGAAAGATCGGTGATGGTCATCGAAAGCATGATCGGCAGCGGCCGATCGAGGCTTTCCTCGACGCGGCGGACGGCATGGATCGCCGCCTTGGCGTTGAGCGTGTCGAACACGGTCTCGATCAGGATGATGTCGACTCCGCCTTCCACCAGCCCCTCGATCTGCTCGACATAGACGTCGGACAAGGAATCGAAGTCGACTTCGCGATATCCCGGATCGTTGACGTTGGGCGACAGCGACAGGGTCTTGTTGGTGGGCCCGAGTGCGCCGGCGACCCAGCGGGTCTTGCCGTCGGCGTCGGCGACGTCGCGGATGATCCGCGCGGCGGCGACGTTCATCTCGCGAACCAGCGCCTCGGCCCCATAATCGGCCTGACTGATCCGGTTGGCGTTGAAGCTGTTGGTGGCGAGAATGTCAGCGCCGGCGTCCGCGAAGGCCTGCGCCACCTCGCGCACCAGGTCCGGCCGAGTGAGGTTGAGCAGGTCGTTATTGCCCTTCTGGTCGCGGTCGAGCGAAAGCTGGCCACGATAATCGGCTTCCTGGAGTCGGCGGGCCTGGATCTGGGTGCCGTAGGCACCGTCCTTGATCAGGATCCTCTTGGCCGCCTCGGCCCTAAGCTGTTCTTCGATATTCATCCTGGTCCTTCTTCGGTCGAAGCCCGAGCAGGTGGCAGATCGCGTAGCTCAGCTCGGCTCGGTTCAAGGTGTAGAAATGGAAATGGCGAACGCCCCCGGAATAAAGCTGGGCGCAAAGTTCGGCGGCGACGGTGGCGGCGACCAGCTGCCGGGCCGCGGGAAGATCGTCGAGCCCTTCGAACAGGCGCTCCATCCATGCCGGGATGGCCGCTCCGCACATTGCCGCGAACTTGCGGGTCTGGGCGACGTTGGACACGGGAAGGATCCCCGGCACGATCTCGGCCGCGATGCCTGCCGCGGCGGCTTCGTCGCGGAAGCGAAGGAAGCATTCCGGCGAAAAGAAGAACTGGCTGATTGCCCGGTCGGCGCCGGCGTCGATCTTGCGCTTCAAATTGTCGAGATCCGCACTGCGCGTGATCGAATCGGGATGGCATTCCGGATAAGCGGCAACCGACACTTCGAACGGGGCGACCCGCTTGATCCCTTCGACCAATTCGGCGGCATTGGCATAGCCGCCGACCGGCGGTTCGAATTTCGCCCCGGCCTCGGGCGGATCGCCGCGAAGCGCGACGATGTGGCGAACGCCGGCTTCCCAATAAGCGCGGGCCACTTCGTCAATCTCTTCACGGGTCGCGCCGACGCAAGTCAGATGGGCCGCCGGGGTCAGCTGGGTTTCTCGAACGATCCGCTCAACCGTCGCGTGCGTGCGCTCGCGGGTCGAACCGCCGGCGCCGTAAGTGACGGAGACGAAGCGCGGCGCCAGCGGCTCGAGGGTCTTGATCGACTCCCACAAGGTCGCTTCCATCTTGTCGGTCTTCGGCGGGAAGAATTCGAACGAGACCTCGATGTCCCCGGCCGCGTGCTCGAACAAAGGCGAACGGGTGAGAGCCGGAGCCGACGCGCTCATGCCACCACCTTCAGTTTCTCGCTGGGCTGCTCGCCGAGCCAGAGCGTGACGGTCAAGGGGCCGCCTTCGAGATGCTCGAAAACCCGGCCTTGGAGGCCGGCCTCCTCCATGTAGTTCAGGACCGCCTCGTCGGCGAAACCCAACCGCGCATGGGCATCGCTGACACGCAGTTCCTCGCGCTCATGCGGGGCGAAATCGACGATCAGCAGGCGTCCCCCTGGGGTGAGAAGTCGCGCCGCCTCGGCCACTGCGGCCGCCGGGTTCTGCGCGTAATGGAGCACCTGGTGGATGATGACGGTTTCCGCGCAGGCAGACGGCAAGGCCAAGGCGTAAATGTCGCCCTGACGAAGCTCGGCGCTCTCCAGTCCAGCCTGGCTGAGCTTGACCCGCGCAAGACGAAGCATTTCGGGCGACCGGTCGATGCCGAGTGCCCGCTCGGCTTCGCGGCCGAACAATTCGATCATCCGGCCGGTGCCGGTGCCGATGTCGACCAGCCGACCGATGTCGACGTCAGCCAAAGCGCGTCCGATCGCCGCCTCGACCTCGCTCTCGGCGACGTGAAGTGAACGAAGAGCGTCCCAGTCCTTGGCGTGCTGGTCGAAATAACGCTCGGCCGCGGCGGCGCGATCGGCCCGAACCGCCGCCAGCCGGGCGCCGTCGGCCATTGTCGATTCGCGGGCGCCGTCCAGGTCCTCCCAGCGGTCGAGCAACTGGAACAAGGGCTCCAGTCGCGCCTTGGGGCCGAGACTGAGAAACACCCAGCTCCCTTCCTTGCGCCGCTCGGCGAGACTCGCGTCGATCAGAATCTTCACATGACGAGAAACGCGGGGCTGACTTTGCCCCAAAACCTGGGCGATTTCGCCCACCGACAGCTCCATCGCCCGAAGCAGCATCAGGATCCGCAATCGGGTCGGATCGGCCAAAGCGGCGAAAATCTTGGGCGTATCGGCCATATTTGCGGATATAAAGATATCTTTATATGGGTCAAGTGAGGCTTTAACAACTCAATTGGTAGAGAAACTCTTTACTCGGTGTTTCACTTCCCATACAAACGGCCCTTCGTCGGAAGTCCGGGGAGGCGCTGAAAGGCAATTCGGGACTCTGGCGAGAGAAGACCTCGCAACTGATTGAAGGATACGAACCGTGAAGAAGATCGCTCTCACCCTCGTTGCCGTTTCCGCGCTCAGCCTCGCCGCCTGCCAGGCCGCCGAGAATGAAGCCAACGAAGCCAGCAACGAAGTCGAAGCCACCGCCAACGAAGCCGAGTACGACCTCAACGCTTCCGAAGCCGCCGAGAACGCCCTCGACTCCGCCGCCAACCTGACCGAGCAGGCCGGCGAAGCGATCGAGAACGCTGCCGAAGCGACTGGCGAAGCCGTCGAGAACGCCGCCGGCGAATAAGCTGTTCTCAGCTTGAAGAAGGAGGGTCGCGCGCCGAAAGGTGCGCGGCCCTTTTTTCATGCACGCGACTGGCTAAAGCGGCCCTGACTGGAGGATGAAATGCGGAAGATCGGCGTCGCCTTATTTGGCCTTGGCCTCCTCATCGGCTGTGGCGCGGAAGATGAAGGCGTTCTCACTGACGACGAAAGGCAGCGGCTCGAGAACATCGCCGAGCGGCTCGACAAGGAAGTGATCTTCCCCGCGGATGTCGAGTCGGACGCGACGAACCAGCTCGAGACCGTGCCGTCGGGAAACGGCCTCGACTAGGTCCTGAGCGACTCGCCACAGCCAAACGAAAAGGGCCGGGATCGCTCCCGGCCCTTTCCTTTTTTGCGTCAGGCTTGCGGACCTAGAAGTCCATTCCGCCCATTCCGCCCATTCCGCCGCCCGGCATTCCGGCCGGTGCCTTGTCCTCGGGCTGCTCGCTCACCGCCGCTTCGGTGGTGATGAGAAGGCCCGCGACGCTGGCGGCGTCCTGAAGCGCGGTCCGGACGACCTTGGTCGGATCGATCACGCCGGCCTGGACCAGGTTCTCGTAGACCTCGGTCTGAGCGTTGAAGCCCAGGGTCTGGTCCTCGCCGTCGATCAGCTTGCCGGCAACGACGGCGCCGTCATGGCCCGCATTTTCGGCGATCTGGCGGATCGGCGACTGGAGCGCGCGGCGAACGATGTCGATGCCGACGCGCTGGTCGTCGTTGGCGGTCTTGATCTGATCGAGCGCCTTGGTGGCGTACAGCAATGCCACGCCGCCGCCGGCGACGATACCCTCTTCCACGGCGGCGCGGGTCGCATGCATCGCGTCATCGACGCGGTCCTTGCGCTCCTTCACCTCGACCTCGGTCGCACCGCCGACGCGGATCACGGCGACGCCGCCGGCCAGCTTGGCAAGCCGCTCCTGCAGCTTCTCGCGGTCATAATCGGAGGTGGTGATCTCGATCTGCTGACGGATCGATTCCACGCGGCCCTTGATCTGATCGCTTTCGCCCGCACCGTCGACGATGGTCGTGTTGTCCTTGTCGATGGTGACGCGCTTGGCCTGGCCGAGCATGTTCAGAGTGACGCTCTCGAGCTTGATGCCGAGATCTTCGCTGATCATCTCGCCCCCGGTCAGGATCGCGATGTCCTGGAGCATCGCCTTGCGGCGATCGCCGAAGCCAGGCGCCTTGACGGCCGCGACCTTGAGGCCACCGCGAAGCTTGTTGACGACGAGGGTGGCAAGAGCCTCGCCCTCGATGTCCTCGGCGATGATCAGGAGCGGACGGCCGGACTGGACCACGGCCTCGAGGATCGGAAGCATCGCCTGGAGGTTGGAGAGCTTCTTCTCGTGGATCAGGATGTAGGGGTCGCTGAGCTCGACCTGCATCTTTTCCGGGTTGGTGATGAAGTAAGGAGAAAGATAGCCGCGGTCGAACTGCATGCCCTCGACGACGTCGAGCTCGAACTCGAGTCCCTTGGCTTCCTCGACCGTGATGACGCCTTCCTTGCCGACCTTCTCCATCGCCTCGGCGATCTTCTCGCCGACGACGGTGTCGCCATTGGCCGAGATGATTCCGACCTGGGCGATTTCGTTGGAGCCGGAAACCGGCTTGGAGCGAGCCTTCAGATCCTCGACGACCTTGGTCACGGCGAGATCGATGCCGCGCTTCAGGTCCATCGGGTTCATTCCGGCCGCAACCGACTTCATACCCTCGCGAACGATGGACTGAGCCAGAACGGTGGCGGTGGTGGTGCCGTCGCCGGCGAGATCGTTCGTCTTCGACGCGACCTCACGGAGCATCTGGGCGCCCATATTCTCGAACTTGTCCTTCAGCTCGATCTCCTTGGCGACGGTGACG
>DAINCA010000094.1:0-7526 GCA_036732645.1 Allosphingosinicella sp. | reverse complement strand
ACAAACGCGCCTGGCACGCCGGCCGCTCCAGCTGGCGGGGCATGCGCAACGTCAATGGGGCAAGCATCGGCATCGAGATGGTCAATCCCGGCCACGAATTCGGATACCGGCCGTTCACGCCATATCAGATGGATTCACTGGTTCCGTTGCTCGCCGGAATCGTCGAACGCCATCAGATTCCGCGCGCCAATGTGGTCGGCCATTCCGACGTCGCACCCGCGCGCAAGCAGGATCCGGGCGAATTGTTCGACTGGGGACTGCTCGCCCGGCACCGACTCGCCGTCGCTCGGCCGACCAAATCCTTGATCGATCCGCACTGGACCGACGGCGGCTTCCTGCTGGCGCTGGAGCGCTACGGTTATGACGTTCGCGATCCGAAGGCCGCGGTGACGGCCTTTCAGCGGCGATTCCGCCCCGAGCTGGTCGACGGCGAGATCGAAGGCGAATGCCGAGCGATCCTGCTGAGCCTGCTGCTCGACCGCGAGCGCGGACATCTGAGCTAATCGCGGGCCAGCGCGAGGGCCGCTTCGTATGACTCCGCATGCACCAATCGATCGGATTGCGACCCCAATCCGGCGCGATCGAGAAGCTCCATCGGCTGCTCAAGCGCCCCGCTGACGATCACCTGCGTTCCCATCGTCTTCGCTTGCGCGACGAACTCGTCGAGCGCGGCGGCGCCGCTTGCATCGAGATAAGACATCTGGCCGAGGCGGAGGATCAGGAAGCGCGGGCGCCGGCCGATCCGCTTGAGCGCGTCGAGAAGCGTGCCCGCGGCGCCGAAGAAGAGAGGCCCGGTCACCTGGAAGACCTCGACTCCATCGGGCAAATCGACGCGCTGAGCCGCGCTGCTGTCCTCACCGGCGTCGACGCTGCTTTCGACCGCGACGGTCTCGCTCATTCGCGCGATGAAGATCAGGCTTGCGAGCGTGACGCCGACCAGGATCGCCATGGTGAGATCGACGAGGACGGTCATCAGGAAGGTCACCAGAAGCACGCCGCGTTCGCCGATCGGCATTCGAAGGAGAGCGAGAAATCGTTCATGCTCGCTCATGCCCCAGGCGACGGCGAACAAAATGGCCGCCAGCGTCGCCATCGGCACGAGCGCCATGAGGCTGCTGCCGGTGAGCGCGAACAGGAGCAGGAACAGGGCATGCAGGATTCCGGCGACGGGCGTTCGCCCGCCTGAGCGGATGTTGGTCGCGGTCCGCGCGATGGCGCCGGTCGCGGGCAGACCGCCGAACAACCCGGAGGCCAGGTTGGCGACGCCTTGGCCGACCAACTCCTGGTTGGAACGATGCCTAAAACCCGTCATTCCGTCGGCGACGACGCACGAAAGCAGCGCTTCTATTCCGGCGAGGAAGGCGATGGTGAAGGCCGAAGGAAGCAAGGCTTCGATCCGGGCGAAACTCAGCTCCGGAAGACCGGGCGTCGGGAAGGCGAAGCTCAGGTCCGGGAAACGGGCGCCGATCGTCTCGGTCGGAACTCCGAGCAGAGCGACGACGGCCGAGGCGGCGACGATGACGATGAGATAAGCGGGAAGCCTGGCGGCGTACCGGCGCAGAAGAATGATCAACGCGAGCGAGCCGGCGCCGACGGCGAAGCTGGCGGGCTGCCACGTCCCGATCGATCGGGCATAAGTCATCCAGCGATCGACGAAGTCGGCCGAACCGCCGCCGGTCGCGAGGCCCAGAAAATCCTCGATCTGGCTGGTCGCGATGATCACCGCGATCCCGGCCGTGAAGCCGGTGACGACCGGATGGGGAATGAACTTGATCAGCCGTCCCAGGCCGGAATAGCCGGCAACGATCAGGATCAGCCCAGCCATGAACGTCGCGAGGACGAGACCGTCATAACCATGCTCGGCGATGATGTTGAACACGACGACGACGAACGCCCCGGTGGGGCCGCCGATCTGGACCCTCGATCCACCGAGCAAGGAGATCAGGAACCCGGCGACGATGGCGGTGATCAGACCTTTTTCCGGGGAAGCGCCCGACGCGACGGCGAGTGCCATCGCCAATGGCAGAGCGACGATGGCGACGGTAAGGCCGGCGACGGCGTCGGCGCGAAGGCGCGTCGTTCCGTAACCCTCTCGCCAGACCGTGAGGATCTTCGGCGTGAAGTCGCCGGTATTGCCCGTCGCCGGGACGGGCTGCGCGGGGCGTCGGGTCTGCATGGCTGCGATGTGTTTTAGAAGGAAGAGGAGCCTGTTCTAGCGAGCGCGGTTCGACTTGTCAGCTTCCCCGGACTTGGAGTGGAGCGGACTTCACTCTATATGGCAGGAGCCAGAGGGTCGGGCGGCCGCCGGCTTTCGCTTCGGCGAAGGCGGGAGGAAAGTCCGGGCTCCATGGAACGACGGTGCCGGGTAATGCCCGGCGGGGGCAACCCCAGGGAAAGTGCCACAGAAAGCAATCCGCCGCGCCCCGTCTTCGGATGGGCCGCGGTAAGGTCGAAAGGGTGCGGTAAGAGCGCACCGCGCCGACGGTAACGCCGGCGGCACGGCAAACCCCACCGGGAGCAAGACCGAATAGGGGCGGCATGGAGCTCAGGCTCCGGGGCTTCGTTCCAGCTCGTCGCCCGGGTTGGTTGCTTGAGGGGCGGAGTAATCCGCCTCCTAGAGGAATGGTCGCTCAACGCCTCGGTTTCGGCCGAAGCGTGGACAGAACCCGGCTTACAGACCCTCTGGCACCGATTTTTCCTCCCGCGGCCGGAAAGGCAAGGGAGGCGGAGATGTTCGTTCCGGCGAAGCGGGGTAGTCCTGCCGCCGGCTCTTTTCTATGCGGGGATGGATGGCAAAGCAGAATCGATCGAACGACTGGGGTTTCCCGCGCTGGCGCGCTTATGGATCGGCGCGCGATGCCGAGCCGGTGCGGACCTGCGACCGCCATGGCTGCGAGGCGCCGGGTGACCGGCCTGCGCCGAAGTCGCCCAACAGCCCGGAACGCTGGTATTTCTGCGAAGCTCACGCTGCCGAGTACAACCGGAACTGGAACTATTTCGAGGGTCTGTCCGCCGAGGACGCGGCGGCGCGCGAATCCAGCGAGCAGCGCGACGCCGGTGCCTTCAAGAGCGCCAATCATTATGGTTGGGGCGGCCCCGGCGACGGCAGCCGGAGCCGGGAGGAAATGCGCGCGCTCGATCTCCTCGAGGTCGAGGTCGACGCCGGCGTCGAGGATATCAAGTCGGCCTATCGCCGGCTCGCCAAGGCCAATCATCCCGACACCAATCCGAACGACAAGGCGGCGGCGGAGCGGTTCCAGGCCGTTCAGGCCGCTTACGAGGTGCTGAGAAAGGCTGAGGAGCGGCGGAGCCAAACATCGTCCTGAACCGGACGAGCTTCGACGCGATCGTGCTCGGCGCCGGCGGCGCCGGCTTGATGTGTGCCGCCATTGCCGGCCAGCGCGGCCGCCGAGTGCTGCTGATCGACCATAGTGACCGGCCGGGAAAGAAGATCCTCATCTCCGGCGGCGGGCGCTGCAACTTCACCAATCTCCACACCGCGCCGGACCGCTATCTGTCCGCCAATCCCCACTTCATGAAGTCGGCTCTCCGGCGTTACACCCCACAGGACTTTCTGGCTCTCGTCGAGGCGTATCGGATCGCCTGGCACGAGAAGACCCTCGGTCAATTGTTCTGCGACGGCTCCGCCCGCGAGATCGTCGGCATGCTCACCGCCGAATGCGCCAAGGGTGCCGTCCGCGTCTCCTATGGCCGCCCGATTCGCGAGGTCGGCCATTCGGATGGGCAATTCAATGTCACCTACGGCGACGAGGAAGCGGCCGCGCCCAAGCTGGTCATCGCCACCGGAGGTCCCTCCATTCCGAAGATGGGCGCCACCGGATTTGCCTACGAGCTTGCGCAGCGCTTTGGCCTCGGAATCGTCGAGCCGCGTCCCGCTCTGGTGCCGCTGACGCTCGGCGAGGAGGAAAAGCTGTTCCGCTCGCTGTCCGGAGTCGCCGCCGAGGTCGTCGCCAGCCATGGCAGGACACGCTTCCGGGAAGCGGCCTTATTCACTCACAAAGGGCTTTCCGGCCCGGCCATCCTTCAGATCTCATCCTACTGGCGCCCCGGAGAATCGATCGCGATCGATTTCCTGCCGGACGTCGAGAAGGGCTGGGCTTTGGCCGCGAAAAGGACCCGGCCGCGCACCCATTTTCACACGTTGCTCGGCCAATGGCTGCCTGACCGCCTGGCCGAGGCGCTGGCGAAGAGGATCGGCCTGTGGGGAGAACTGGCCAATCTGCCCGACCGCAAGCTCGAGGAAGCGGAAGCGCGGCTGGCCGACTGGCGCTTTACGCCGAACGGCAGCGAGGGTTTCGCCAAGGCCGAAGTCACCGCCGGTGGGATATCCACCGATCGCCTGTCCTCCCAGACGATGGAGGCACGCGACGTTCCGGGCCTGTTCGTGATCGGCGAGGCGGTCGACGTCACCGGCTGGCTCGGCGGCTACAATTTTCAATGGGCGTGGGCGAGCGGTTGGGCGGCAGGACACGCGCTTTGACCTTGCGCTTGGCTGCGAAACGCCCATTTGCGACGAATGCCTTTTAGACAATTGCCAGCCGCGCTCGCCGAAGCGCTCGCCAGTCGCGGCTACGAATCGCCAACGCCGGTCCAGTCGGCAGTTCTTGAGGACGAAGCCGCAGGACGCGATCTCGTCGTCTCGGCGCAGACCGGCTCCGGAAAGACGGTCGCCTTCGGTCTCGCCATGGCGCCCGAGCTTCTTGCCGGGGAAGAAACCCTGAAAGCCGTCCGTGAGCCGCTGGCACTGGTGATCGCGCCCACGCGCGAGCTCGCGCTGCAGGTCAGTCGCGAGCTCGTCTGGCTCTATGCCAAAGCGGGTGGTCGCATCGCCACCTGCGTCGGCGGCATGGATGCCTCTAAGGAACGACGGGCGCTCTCTTATGGCGCCCACATAGTCGTTGGAACGCCGGGGCGCCTCAGAGACCATCTCGAACGGGGCGCGCTGAACCTGTCCTCGCTTCGGGTCGCCGTGCTCGACGAAGCGGACGAGATGCTCGACATGGGATTTCGCGAGGATCTCGAGGAGATACTCGACGCCACGCCCAAATCCCGGCGCACCTTGTTGTTCTCGGCGACGATGCCGAAACCGATCGTCGCCTTGGCGAAGCGCTACCAGAAGGATGCGCTTAGAATCTCGACCGTGGGCGAGGATCGCGGCCATGGCGACATCTCCTATCGCGCGGTCACCGTCGCCCCCGCCGACATCGAGAATGCCGTCGTCAATCTGCTTCGCTTCCACGAGGCGGAATCGGCGATGTTGTTCTGTGCGACCCGAGACAATGTCAGGCGCCTTCATGCGAGCCTGATCGAGCGTGGCTTCGACGCCGTCGCCTTGTCCGGCGAGCATAGCCAGAACGAGCGCAACCAGGCGCTTCAGGCGTTGCGCGACCGTCGGGCCCGGGTCTGCGTTGCCACCGATGTCGCGGCGCGAGGCATCGACCTGCCGACGCTTTCGCTCGTCATCCACGTCGAGCTGCCGCGGGATGCCGAGACGCTCCAGCATAGGTCGGGCCGAACCGGGCGGGCAGGGAAGAAGGGCACGGCCGTGCTCATTGTCCCTTATCCGCGGCGCAAGAGGGTAGAGGCGATGCTTCGCGGCGCCCGGATCCAGGCCGAGTGGATCCCGGCTCCAACCCGGGAAGATATCAAGCGGAGCGACCGCGAGCGGCTGATAGAAACCCTTCTCCAACCGATCGACCTCGACGACGAGGACCGCGAAATGGCCAGCCTGTTGCTTGCCAGGCGCTCGCCCGAGGAGCTCGCTGCCGCTTTGGTCCGGGCCCATCGTTCGCGGATGCCGGCGCCGGAGGAAATGGTCGACCAGGGTTCAGGCCCGGCGCCGCGCCAGGAGGGCCCGCGAGCGGGGTTCGAAGACACCGTCTGGTTCCGGATGGATGTCGGGCGCCGCCACAATGCCGATCCGCGCTGGCTTCTGCCTTTGCTTTGCCGGCGCGGCCACATCACCCGCAACGAGATCGGCGCGATCAGGATTGCGGCCGATCAGACGATGTTCGAGATCCCGCGCGCCGTCGCGGGCAGGTTCCTCGCCGCGCTCAAGCGGACCGCGGCGGACGATCCGGACGGCGAGGGGAGCGTCCGGTTCGAACCGGTCCAGGGTTCGCCGCGCGAAGAAGCGCGAAGCAATCGGCGGTCGGGTCCGCCACCGCGGAAATATGAGCCCAAGCCCTATCGGCCGAAGGCGGCGAGACGGCGCGGTTGACGATAGAAGAGACCGCGTTGGGCCCGAAAATCCTGGTCGACGCCGATGCCTGCCCGGTGAAGGACGAGATCTACAAGGTCGCCTTTCGCCACGAGGTCCCGGTGACGATCGTCAGCAACAACTATATTCGCGTGCCCCAGCATCCTCTGGTCGATCGGATCATCGTCGGCTCGGAATTCGACGCGGCCGACGACTGGATCGCCAATGCGGCGGGGCCGAAATCGATTGTCGTGACCGCCGACATCCTGCTCGCGGACCGTTGCCTCAAGGCGGGATCGGTCGTGATCTCACCCACCGGCAGGCCCTTCACCGGCAACTCGATCGGTGCCGCGGTCGCGACCCGGGCGATCATGGCCGACCTGCGCGCGGGGGGCGACGCGATCGGCGGCCCGGCGCCTTTTTCGAAACAGGACCGGTCCCGTTTCCTTTCTTCGCTCGACGAGGCTCTCGTGCGGATCAAGCGGGCTTGAGGCCACCGAGGCCCCCAAACCCGGTCAATCGGTGAACATGAAGGTGCCCGAGACATGGGCGACGGGATCGGCCGGATCGCCGTCATGGGCGAGGCCTCGGACGAAGCCGATGCTTTTCGTCACGCCATAGCATTCGCCGCGGCCGATAATCGTCTGTCCCGGTCGGGCAGGCCGCAGATAGTCCACGCGCAGGTCGAGCGTTGCCTGGTGGCGGAATCGCCCGAGCCGGATCCAGATCGACAGGCTGGTCGCCATGTCCATAAGGCTGATGATCGGGCCTGAGGCCAGGACGCCGCTCTCCGCCACTCCGACAAGCTCTTCCGAATAAGGAAGGCTCAATTCCGCCCAGTCCGCGCCATGATCATGATAGCCGATGCCGATGGCTCCGCCGTGGCCGACGTTACGGACGAACTCCAGGAACCGCTTAGGGTCGAACTTTTGATCTGCCGGTCCGGCAGAGCGCGGATTGGGGCCGTCGCTCATCCCGCGAGCCTTTGCGCCGTCTGGCGAATGAGGGCGATCATGTTGGGGATGCCCTGCGTTCGGTTCGAGCTGAGCTGGTTGCGGAGATCAAACGGCGCCAGCGCCTGGTCGATGTCGATCGAGAGGATCTCGTCGGGACGGCGATCCTGAACCGCGAGCAGGACCAAGGCGACGATGCCCTTGGTGATCGCCGCATTGCTGTCGGCCAGAAAATGGAGGCGGCCGTCCGGCTGGGTCACGGGGTAGACCCAGACCGATGCAGAGCAACCCCGAACCAAAGTGGCGTCGGTTTTCAGGGCATCGGGCATCGGCTCGAGATCGCGGCCTAGATC
>DAINCA010000093.1:0-7614 GCA_036732645.1 Allosphingosinicella sp. | reverse complement strand
CCGCCGATCTCGAGGCGAAGAGCGAGAATGCGGTTCGAAGCACTGAGGAAATGCTGGAGAATCAGGCCGAGGCGTTCGAAAACAGCCAGGAAGCCGCCGAACCCGTCGAAAGCAACGAAGTGAACGCCAACGAAGCCGGCTGAGGTTCAAGAAGCTTACGCACAGCGACTTTGACGCGTGGACCTCCCAGGATTGACAGCGCTCAAGTTCTCGGGGGTTCGGCTGGATAGGGCAACATCGTCGCGTTCCACGCGGCGAGTTCGTTCTTAAGACGCTGGAAGGTCGCACTTTCAGCTTGCCGCAAATTGGCGCGCTCGCGCGGGTCGCGGGCGAGGTCATGCAGGGATTCCTGGTCGCGAATCCGCAGATATTTCCAGTTCCCGTCGCGGACCGCGGCCTGATTACCGGCGCGGAACCGCCAGAACAGCTTGCGCGGGCGTGGCCTGGATTCGCCGGTGAGGACGTCCAGAAGATTCTCCCCGTCGGGAGGCGACGCCGGGTCGGGAGAGACCCCAGCGGCGGCCGCGAGCGTCGGCAGCCAATCCATCGACATCATCACCTGGTCCGACCGTGAACCGCGCCGAACCCGCCCCGGCCAGCGGACGATCAGCGGAACCCTGATCCCCCCTTCGAGTAGCTCCCCCTTGCCGCCGCGCAACGGCCACATGTCGGAGAAGCGCTCGCCGCCATTGTCGCTGGTGAACACCACGATCGTGTCGCCAGCGAGATTGCGGGCCTCCAGCTCCGCCAGCACCCGGCCGATACCGTCGTCCATCGCTTTGACCATTTCGGCATAGGTTTCCAGCGACCCGCCGTCCTCATGCCAAAGGCTTGCGATGCGTGACGAAGTCGCCGAGTCGCCCGGACCTTGCCATGGCCAATGCGGCGCCGTGAAATGCAGGCTGAGCAGAAACGGCTGACGACGCGCCGCATTCTGACGAATTTCCGCAACGGCGCGGTCGACGAGAAGATGAGTCAGATATCCGGGGCGTTCGACACGCTCGTCACCCTCGAACAGGACATTCTCGCGAACCTGCCCAAAAGTGTGGGTGAAGTGATCCGCAGCGCCTGGCGCGATCCCGAAGAAGCGGTCGTAGCCGCTGTTGAGCGGACCGTGTTCGGGCGGCCAGCCCATGTGCCATTTCCCGACCAAAGAAGTGCGGTAGCCTGCCGACTTCAGAATGGAGGGAAGGGTCGATTGACCCGCCGGAAGGCCTACCCCGATTTCAGAGCCGGTTATCGGCTCGGGGAGTCCGACGGAAAGCCGCTGATGATATCGCCCGGTGATAAGCGCCACCCGCGTGGGTGAGCAGACCGCAGAGTTGGAATAAGCCTGCGTCAGGAGCATCCCCTGCTCTGCCAGGCGATCGATCACCGGCGTCCGATAATCGCGCCGGCCATAGCAACTCAGATCGGCATAACCGAGATCGTCCGCCAGTATGAACAGGATATTGGGCCGGCGACGGGGCTGCGCGAGCAACCCTGCAGGCAGCGCGCCTGCAAGCGTCGCTCCTGCCGCTGCTCCGAGCAGGCTGCGTCGACTGATGCGGATCGGACCCGGGTTCTTGGGATGCATGACGACCCCCCTGACCCGGATTAGGCCTAGAATTTGTCGAAAAGTCGAGTCTCACGCTCCTCGAGGGAACGTGAGAAATCTTCCCGACTTCAGTCGACGAGAATCAATTCGGGCTTGAGGCCGAGATTTGCGGCCAGCGTCTTGAGCTTGCCCTCGATCGGCTTGCCCGCGAGGGGCTCGAGCGAGCGACGCAGCGACAGACGAAGGCGTTCGTCAGAACGCTGCAATTTGCTCCCTTCGAGCGCCTCGGCCATGCCGCCGCTCAATCGCTGGCCGAGCGCCATCGCCAGCCCCCAGCGGGTCGCCCGAGCGAGGTCTACATCCGAGCACAATGAAAGGACGTCGGGGACCGGGAAGCCGCCTTTGCCGCCTAGCCGCGTGAAGAGGGCCAGAGCCAGCATGACCCGCTCACCGGCGTCGATCCCCACCCAGTTACCGTGCAAGGCGAAATCGACCCCGCGGTCAGCGCGAAAATCCGGATGGGCGCTCCACGCGACGTCGCTGAGCAGGCAGGCGGCATGGCGCAATCGCGCCGCCTGCGGCGGATCGTTGCAAACCGGGCTGATCCAGCGATCGAGCAGGGTGCCGTGCTGCTCGAAGCGCCCGAGACCGGCACCGGCCTCACGCGCCTGCTCAAGCAAGGGATCGAGCCGGCAGGTCTTGGGGTCGAGCTCGTCGAAGAGCAGACCTTCGCGAATCCCGTAGGCAGAGACGATCAGCAAGGCTGGGTTGAGAGCGGGGACAAGCGCTTCCAGCAAGGCATTCGCGTTGGGCAATGCTTCACGCCGGCCCGGTGCGATGGTCTCGAGCGCCTTCAAAGCTTCGGGCCGAGCCCCTGAAAGCGCCCGGCCAAGCTGCTGCGGCCGTCCCGGCAAAAGCGCATGTTGATGCGGGATTGGGAGCGGGTGACCGGACAGAGCCATGTCAAAGTGGGCCAGGCTTCTCCAGCTTCCTCCCACCAGATAGAAAGGGCGCCCTTCGGCAGCGTCCGTGAAGCCAGCCTCCCCTACGGCGGCCGCGATCGCCCGCCTGAAGGCGGCCGGCCCTTTTTCTGCAAATGCATCGAGACGAAGGACTCCGAGCGGCAGGGACACTCGGCGAACCGCACGGCCGCCGGAAAGCTCGACCAGTTCGAGACTGCCGCCGCCGAGATCGCCGGCGATGCCATCGGCGTCGGGAATGGCGGAAAGGACGCCAAGTCCGGCGAGCCTTCCCTCTTCCTCTCCAGAGATGATCTCCGGCTCGAAGCCTATCGCCCGGACCTGCTCGATGAAGTCGGCCCCATTGCTTGCCTCGCGAACCGCCGCCGTCGCCACCACGCGGGTGCGGACCGCGCCCATCTGAAGCGTCAGGAGCCGGAACCGGCGCAGACCCTGGAGCGCCCATGCCTGCGCTTCCTCGGTCAGAGTGCCGCTGGCGATGAGGCCTCGGCCGAGTCCGGCCGACACCTTTTCGTTGAAGATGATCGAAGGCGCCCGGGTCTTTCCGGAATAAACGACCAGACGGACCGAATTGGACCCGATGTCGACGATGGCGATCGGCTCGCTCGCGTACATCCGGTCAGTTCCCTCCGCGCCGAAGCGGGAGCTTGCGCGGATTGGCGCCCGACCGGCGCGCAGCGCCGCGGCCGGACAAAGAGGGATTGGTCATGAAGTATTGATGCAGATTGAAGGCCTTCTCGCCGGGGCCCGGATGGACCCGGCGATAGTCGCCGTCCGGCTCGAGGACCCAGCTTTGCTGATTGTCGATGAGGTTGGCGACCATCACCTGATCGAGCAACTGCGCCTTCACCGTCGCATTCTCGATCGGCACCGCAACCTCGATCCGGCGGTCGAAATTGCGCGGCATCCAGTCGGCCGAGCTGACATAAACGAGCGCGTTCGGGTTCGGCAGGACGTCGCCATTGCCAAAACACCAGATCCGGCTGTGCTCGAGGAACCGGCCGACGATCGATTTGACCCGGATATTCTCCGACAAGCCAGGGACCCCGGGTTTCAGGCAGCAGATTCCGCGGACGACGAGATCGATCTCGACCCCGGCCTGGCTCGCCTCGTACAACCGCTCGATGATGTCGCGATCGACGAGCGAATTCAGCTTCACCCAGATGGCGCCGCTCTTGCCGGCGCGAGCATTGCGGGTCTCGTTGCCGATCAGTTCGGTCAGCCGATCGCGGAGGGTCGCGGGCGACATGACGAGCCGTTCGAGGCGCGAGGGCTCGATGTAGCCGGTGACGTAATTGAAGACATGGGCGACGTCCCGGCCGATCGCCGGATTGGCGGTGAAGAAGCTGAGATCGGTATAGGTTCGAGCGGTCACCGGATGATAATTGCCGGTGCCCAGGTGACAGTAAGTCCGATATCCGGAGCCTTCCCGGCGGACCACCATCGACATCTTGGCATGGGTCTTCCAGTCGATGAAGCCATAGACGACCTGAACGCCAGCGCGTTCCAGCGCACTGGCCCACATCAAATTCTGCTCTTCGTCGAAGCGCGCCCGCAATTCGATGATCGCGGTGACCGATTTGCCCGCTTCCGCCGCCTCGATGAGCGCCCGGACGACGGCCGATTGCTTGCCGGCGCGATAAAGGGTCTGCTTGATTGCAACCACGTCCGGATCGGCTGCGGCCTGGCCCAGGAAGGCCAGGACGACGTCGAACGTCTCGTAGGGGTGGTGGACGAGGATGTCCTTGGCCTGGATGGCGGCGAAGCAATCGCCATCATATTCGCGAATCCGTTCCGGGAAGCGCGGCGAGAAGGCCGGGAACTTGAGGTCCGGCCGCTCTTCCCGGACCAGTTGGTCGAGATCCGCGATGCCGAGGATTCCGGGCGTTTGGGAGACCGAAGCGGCGCTGGCATCGAGACCGGCCAGAACCAGCGACACCAGATCGGGCGGCATGCCCGACTCCATCTCGACCCTGATCACCCGCCCACGCCGACGCCGCTTGATCGCGTTGCGGAAGTAAAGGACGAGATCCTCGGCTTCCTCCTCGATCTCGATGTCACTGTCGCGGATGACCCTGAAGGCGCCCCCACCAAGGGGCTCATAGCCTGGGAACAAGGCGCCGATCCGGCGCCGGATCAGGGTCTCGATCGCGACGTAATGGGCCTCGTCTCCGGGCATCCTGATAAAGCGGGGCAAGGTTGCGGGAAGCATCAGCAGTTCGCGGATCGGCTCGCCACCCGAAACCCGCTTGAGATCGAAGATCAGCGAGAAGCCCTTGTTTCGGATGAACGGGAAGGGATGGGCTGGATCGAGCGCCTGCGGCGTGAGGACCGGAAAGATGTGGTCGTGGAAATGCCGGTCCAGCCAGGACAGATGTTCCGGCGGGATTTCCTCCTCCTCGAGCACCGATACTCCGGCCTCGCGAAGCTGCGAACTGAGCGTCGACCAGACCGCTTCCTGGCTGCCGGTGAGTTGGTCGACCGCGCTGGTGATGGCGGCGATCTGCTGGGTGGGGTTCAGACCGTCGGGCGAGATCTCCTCCACTCCGAGCAGTTGCTGAGCCTTGAGGCCGGCCACCCGGACCATGAAGAATTCGTCGAGATTGCTGGCCGAGATGGAGAGGAAGCGCAAACGCTCGAGCAAGGGATGAGCGCCGTTGCAGGCTTCCTCCAGCACTCTTTGGTTGAAGGCGAGCCAGGAAAGCTCCCGGTTGAAGTAGCGATCGGAGGCCGCGGCGGCCGGAAGCGACGCTTCTTGTGCTACCGCTTCATTGGCTGCACCCGCTTCGACCCGTTCTTGCATCCGTCCGGTTCCCTTATCCGGATCGGAAGCAGGCGCCATTTTCGTGAACCTCATATGACAAGTCGCTTCCGGGGCGGGTGAACGGCCCTACTGAACGCATGATCGCGCCGGAAGGTCATCGCCTCATTCGGCCAAGTCGCGCCTGGGCCGGGGAGAGGGTGGGCGGCGGGGGGGCGTTTTCGAAATTTTGTCCTGCGCTCCCTCCTTTCCCTCCTCGAACCCCTGGAGAAACCGCCTCGCGCCCTCGGCCACCGCAGCACTGAGTATGGCGCCGAGATCGCCGGCATCGCCGGTGCCCCTGCGGTTGTTGCCGACCGCCTCGCGGGCGATCGACCTGAATGTGCTTTTGGCTTTTCCGTCCGAGGCCTTCGCCGCGAGCGACGTCGCCGCCAGCGTCAGTCCCGCAGCCGCCAGTTCCCGGCCCGCGGGGCTATCGATGATCTCGAGCAACTTCTTGGCCTGCTTGCGAAGCCCCTTGGGGACCTTCACGCCTGCGACTTCCTTGGGCAGCTTCAATTTCGCCTTGGATTTCGACTTCTTGGCCATGGCCGCCTCCGCAATCCGGTCGATAGATCGGCCCATCTATACGCGCTCCACGCAATCAGCCAGTGCGGTGACGAACAGGCGAGCGCGCTTCACTCGCGGTTAAGCCCGCGAATGGGACCAGAACCAGATGAGTGCCGCCCGGCAGCTCAGCTTTCAGCACGCGAGGAACATCATGAAAAAGTTCTGCTTTCTAGCCGCCTCTGCGGTTGGGCTGGCGACCGCTCCCGCCTCTGCGACGGAAACCGCCGGCGCCCGGGTCGAGGCCGTCATCGGGCTCGACAGGGCCCAGCTCGACAGCTTCGGCACGCGCGACGACCCGGCCGAAAGCGGCGTCGTCTACGGACTGGGCGTCGGTTATGATTTTGCGGTCGGGCGAGGCGTTTCGCTCGGCATCGACCTAGAGGCCACCGAGTCGAGCGCCCGCTTCCGCGAGGTGTCGGGGCTTGACGACAACACTTATAGCCTGGGCCGGGACCTTTACGCCGGCGCGCGGGTGACGACGTCGCTGACGGAGGCCGTGAACCTCTACTTCAAGGCCGGTTACACCAACCTCAGCATCCGCCGGGACCTCATCAACCCGACCTTCCCCGAGATCATCGAGTCGAATGACGGTGGACTCAGGGGCGGCGCCGGACTCCAGATCGGACTTGGCCGAAACGCTTATGTCGGCACCGAGTACCGTTTCTCCACTTATGACGAATTGGACCGTCACCAGGGTGTCGCCACAATCGGCTTTCGATTCTAGCCGAAGTCTCTGACAGCTTCGACATTGCAAAAAGCAAAGGCCCCGCGATTGCTCGCGGGGCCTTTTTCTTCGCCCTGTTTGGACAGGCGCGCTCAGTCGTCGTCGCGGGTCAGGAAGGCCGGTGCGAATTCGGGCTCCGGCCCATCATCACTGCCACCGCCGCGGCGTGGTCCGCGGTCGCCGCCGCGGTCACCACCGGACGGACGATCACCGCCACCGCCGCGATCGTCGCCGCGAGGACGATCGTCACGGTCGCCGCCGCCGCCTTCGCGGCGCGGACCCCGATCACGACCACCGTCGCGTCGCGGGCCCCGGCCGCGATCGCCGTCACGGCGAGGGCCGCGGTCGCCACGGTCGCCGCGATCGCCGCGCGGTTCGCGCGCTTCGCGAGGAGGACGTGTGTCCTCGAGCTCCGCGCCCGTTTCCTGGTCGACGACGCGCATCGACAGGCGAACCTTGCCGCGAGGATCGACCTCGAGCACCTTGACCTTGACTTCCTGGCCTTCGGACAAGGCGTCGCGGACATTCTCGACCCGCTCGTTGCGGATTTCGGAGACGTGGACGAGGCCGTCGCGGCCGCCCATGAAGTTCACGAAGGCGCCGAAGTCGACGATGTTGACGACCTTGCCTTCATAGACCTTGCCGACTTCCGGTTCCTCGACGATCCCGGCGATCCACTTGCGAGCCGCTTCGATCTGACCGAGATCGGACGAGCTGATCTTGATCACGCCCTCGTCGTCGATATCGACCTTGGCCCCGGTCGTGGCGACGATCTCGCGGATGATCTTGCCGCCGGTGCCGATGATGTCGCGGATCTTTTCCTTCGGGATCTGCATCGTCTCGATCCGCGGCGCGTGAGCGCTGAGCTCCTCGCGCGTATGGTCGAGCGCCTTGGCCATCTCGCCCAGGATGTGGGCCCGTCCGGCCTTCGCCTGGTCGAGCGCGACCCGCATGATCTCCTCGGTGATGCCGGCGATCTTGATGTCCATCTGCAGCGAGGTGA
>DAINCA010000092.1:0-7626 GCA_036732645.1 Allosphingosinicella sp. | reverse complement strand
GGCAACGGCACCAGCATTGGATGAATCGGATGCCCCATGATCTTCGCGGTGCTTCGGGGATACTCGCCGTTCATGACGTTTTCCTTCCTTGGCTCATCAGAAAGCAGCAGCGGCCGTGGCTATGACGGCGAACTCGTCTCGCCGACTGCACAACAAGGGCGATTGGCGAAGCGCGCCCGGCCGAAGTGGCAAGTGCTCATACGGGTTTGACGCCGCCCCCTTGGGGAAGTTCCCGATCGGCCTCATGAGATCGTGAACTGACCGGTTCAGTTCAGCGGCTAATTCAGCGTGCCGAACTGAGGGCCGCCGAGGGCGGCCGATGCACTCGCCGATCCCTGCATAGAGGGACGTTGATTAAGGCAGCTCGCGCGCAGCCTTCAGCACTTCCTCGGCATGGCCTGGCACCTTCACCTTGCGCCAGATACGCGCGATGGTGCCGTCGCGATCGATTAGAAAGGTGGCTCGGTCGATGCCCATATATTTGCGCCCGTACATGCTCTTTTCGATCCAGGTGCCGAAGGCTTCGCAAACCGATCCGTCGGCATCGGTGGCAAGCTTGACCTTGAGATCATATTTGTCGGTGAATTTGCGGTGCTTGTCCGGATTGTCCTTGGAAACCCCGAGGACCCACGTGCTTTCCTTGGCGAATTCCTCCGCCAAAGCCGTGAAATCCTGGGCCTCGCGGGTGCAGCCTGAAGTATCGTCCTTCGGATAGAAATATAGAACGAGCTTGTTGCCGCGGAAATCGGCGGGGTTGATCGCCTCGCCGTCCATGCCCTGAAGCTTCACTTCCGGAATTCGATCGCCTTCAACCAGCATGCGCACCTCCCGAACCGGCGACCTCGCGCCACAAGCGCGAAATCCTCTGCCGTGCTTGTCCATGCACTTCAAGCAACGCGTTCCAATCGGGAAGCCCGCAGGCCTGCGCCACCAGCGGCCGAGTGGCCTCCGGCGGCTCGCCCGATTGCGGCGCGACCAGCCGGAACATCACCAGCATCCGGGTCAGCAACCGCAAGGCCGGATCGATTTCCAGCGGCACCAGTCCCGCCGCCGCGAGCGCCTCGAGTGCCACTTCGAGATGCGGATCGAGGCCGATCCGATGGCGGAGCTGAAGGGCATGAACGGCGAATTCGAGATCGACCAGGCCGCCTTCGCCCAGCTTGATGTCGAACGGGCCCGCCGCAGGCTTGTGAAGAGCGATCTCGGACCTCATCGCGACCACATCGGCAATCACCTGCTCCGGGTCGCGCGGCATGGAAAGGATGGTGACGATCGTCCTCGCAAGCTCCGCTCGATCCTGTGCCGATCCGTAGACCGGGCGGCCGCGGAGCAGCGCCATATGCTCCCACGTCCAGGCCTGCTCCCTCTGGTAACGCTCGAAACTTTCCACTGATACCGCGAGCATCCCGTCACCCCCGGAGGGGCGAAGACGGGTGTCGACATCGTAGAGCGGCCCGGCGGCGGTCGGAACGCTGAGTGCCGCGGTCACCCGAGGCGCCAGCCGGTTGAAATAATCGGTCGCCCGAAGCGACTTGGGACCGCTTGATTCGGCTTCGTGCGTGCCGCTGAACAAATAGACGATGTCCAGATCCGACGCGAAGGTGAGCGCCTCCCCGCCAAGCCGGCCAAGGCCCAGGATAAGCAGCTCGGAACCCTCGACCCGGCCGTGGCGCTGCTCGAACTCGGCGGTCGCCGCGTCGGCCAGGACGTTGATCGCCGCCTCGGCGATCCGCGAATAACCTTCGGCGACTTCAATCGGATCGCGATGAGCCACGATCAATTGTACCCCCAAAGCGAAACGCCGTTCGTTGACCCGTCGGCGGACTCGATCCAGCACCTGCTGATAATCCTCGCCGGCGCGATCGCTTCGTCCGAACTGCTCGATCAGCTCGGCAACCGGCGCCGTCTTCGCGAACGCAGTCTCGTCGATCAGCCCTTCGAGCAATTCAGGCCGGCGGCCGAGCTGCTCGGCGAGCACTGGGGCGTGACTCAATATGGTGGCGAGATGGCTCGTCAGGTTGGGCCTGGCGCTGAGCAGCCGGAAGAAATTGACGCCCGTGGGAAGGCCGCAAATGAGATCGTCGAACCGATTCATGGCCCGCATCGGCTCTGGGGCCTTGCCGAAGGCCTCGATGACCCCTGGCAGCATCGCTTCGAACGCCTCGCCAGCGGCGGCGCTTCTGAGCGACTTCGACCTGCCGCCTCGCCACCCCTCGATCCGAAGCCTCGCGCTGACCGGATCGTCGAACCCGGCTGCGGCCAGCTCTTTTTCGAGATCGTGGACGTGGATCGGAAGTCGCACTTCGCCCTCGCCGGCCAGCGAATCGTACAGGGTCGCGACGCCGGCGACATGGGGCTCCAGGTGGGCCAGCAAAGCGGCGCCGTCCTTCGCTCCATGAAGCCGGGCAACGTTCAGGAGCGCCTCGGGATCGGAGGGCAGGCTATGCGTTTGCCGGTCGTCGATCATCTGCAGCCGGTGCTCGATCGTTCGAAGCACGCGATAAGCGCGAGCGAGGGTATCGGCCGCCTCATCGGTGATCCGCTTTGCTTCCCGGAGCGCCGAGATAGCCGGGAGGGTCGCCGCCGGTCTCAAGGCCGGCTCGCGGCCCCCATGGATGAGCTGGTGGATCTGGGCGAAGAATTCCGCCTCGCGTATGCCGCCGCGACCGCGTTTGACATCGAAGCCGGGGCCGAAGCTTTGCCCCTGGCTATAATGACTGCGGATCCTCCGGCTGATCGACTGGATTTCGCCGATGGCTCCGAAATCGACGCTCCTGCGCCAGACGAAAGGATGAATCGCTTCGAGGAAATATTGCCCGAGCTGCGCGTCGCCGGCCGAATGGCGGGCGCGAATGAAGGCAGCGCGCTCCCAGGGCAGCGCCGAAGATTCATAATAGCTGATCGCGGCATCGACCGGCAGGACGATGGGCGTGACCTCCGGCGATGGACGCAGCCTGAGATCGATCCGGAACGCGAATCCTTCCTCGGTTCGGGTCTGGATCAGTTCCACCACCCGCTGCGCCACCCGCAGCGCCGCCTGCCCGGCATCCTCTCGGGCGCGAAGGGGTATCGTCAGCGGATCGTAAAGGAAGACCAGGTCCACGTCCGACGAATAATTGAGCTCGTGGCCGCCGAGCTTGCCAAGAGCGATGGCTGCAAAGCCGCGGACACTCTCGCCGGGGCTCCGTTCGGCGATTGCGGACGCAATGGCCGATTGAAGCGATCGGTCGGCCAGTTCGGACAGAGCACCAGTGACCTGCTCGAACGACAGCACGTTTGCCAGGTCACCGATGCCGAGCGCGAGCGAAAGGGCGCTTCGCTCACGCCGAAGCGCTGCGGAGATATCGGCTCCTTCGGCTTCGTCTCTGGCGAACCGCGTTGCCGCGTCGAGGTCGCCTGACGACAGCGCGTCGGTCACGTTCGGGAAACGTTCGAGCTGCTGGCGGAGAAAGGGCGAATAGGTCCGCGCGCGGTCCATCGCCTCTTTCAGATCCGGCTGGCTCAGTGTCTCATTCATACAACAGGGGCGCCCGCTTCCGTTGATTCTGCGCAACATTTGCAACCGGGCGTGTCAACACACGTTAGGCGTGCGTGGAAAACTTAAACTCGAGCAAGGAGGCGATAGCCGATTACGCGTCCCGGCGGTTCGTGAAGGTCACTCCCCCGACCGTTCATGCCGGTATTGGCGACGCCTTGCGCCACGCTTACACGATGAATCGGGAACTCCGCTCGCTCAAGCCGTTCGAAGATTTGCTCGCCCAGCTCAAGTGAGCCGCAGGTCAATCGTCCTTGCCCTCTTCGATTGGATCCCGGTCGCGGCTGAGTTCGTCCACTTCGTTCATGATGGTATGGAGCGGTGATTGCGCATCAGCGGGATGCTCGCGCCGTGACGGCAGCTTGCCCTCGCTCATCAGGTTTTCCAGTGCGACCCGCCCGCGCGCGACCCGGCTCTTGATCGTCCCTACCGCGCAGCCGCAGATTTCCGCCGCTTCCTCATAGGCGAAGCCGCCGGCGCCCACCAGGATCAGGGCTTCACGCTGGGGTTGCGGCAGATGGAGCAGCGCCCTTTGCATGTCGGAAAGCTCGATGTGGCGATCCTGGCTGGCCGGCGCGGCGAGCAGGCGCGAAGCGGTCAACTCGTCCCATTCCCCCTTGAAACGCGCCCGGCGCATCTGGGACAGAAAGAGGTTGCGCAGGATGATGAAGGTCCAGGCGCGCATATTGGTACCGGCCTGGAATCTTTTTCGAGCCGCCCAGGCTTTCAGCAGGGTTTCCTGGACCAGATCGTCGGCCAGATCCCGGCTTCCTGACAGCGAGCGGCCGAAGGCGCGCAGATGCGGAATCACCTGCGCCAGCTGATCCTTGAACTCGGAATCAGGAAGCGGAATCGTTTCCGCTCTTTCTTCCTGTTCCTCGATCTCCGCCATCTTCTGGCCCATCAAGCTATCCCTAAAAAACGCGACTCGAGAACCGACGGCGAGCGGCGCCCGCGGCGCCGTTCTGCCGTCGAGATAAGCCTCAACGCCAGACAAACAACAGGATGAGGAAGATCCCGATGACCAAAACCAACCCCCAGCCGAGCACATAGCGAGTCATGTGCGGAGTGGTGCCGGCCCGTGCCTTTGTCGTGCTGATATGATCGGGCTCGTCGTCCATCGCTCGCTCTCTTCAAAGTTCCATTCGTTACTGCCCGGGAACGCTCGCTGGCGAAGCCGGTTCCCGCGATCAGGCCGGGACGGTCGCCGTATCGAAGAATAAGGCCTGGGCGATAGCCGCTTTCACGGTGGAGCGTTGAAACGGCTTGGTAATCAGGAAGGTCGGCTCCGGCCGCTCCCCGGTCAGAAGACGCTCTGGAAAAGCGGTGATGAAGATGACCGGCACGGTGAACTCCTGAAGGATGTCCTTGACCGCATCGATCCCGGAACTGTCGTCTGCAAGCTGAATATCGGCAAGCACGAGGCCGGGGCGACGGGCCATCGCCTGCTGGACCGCTTCATCGCGGGTGACCGCGACCCCAGTGACGGTGTGGCCAAGGTCACGGACGATGGTTTCAATGTCCATCGCGATGATCGGCTCGTCCTCGATAATGAGCACTTCGGCGCGAGTCTGGCGCTCTATTTCGGCCAGCGCTTCGGCGACGAGGTTTTCGATTTCATCTGGCTGGGCGCCGATCAGGTATCCGGCATCTTCGGGGGTAAACCCCTCCATCGCCGTCAGCAACAGGGCCTGCCGGGACAATGGGGTAATTCGTGCCAGACGAGCCTGGGCGATGCCCTCCGGCTCACGCGTGCTGGAATGTCCCGGCTCTTCCTCGATATTCGCCGACGACCAGATGGCGTGGAAAGTTCGATAAAGCCCCAATCGGGGATCGACATCCCGCGGGAAATCATCCGGCGCCGCGACGATGGCTTCGAGCGTTGCTCGAACGAAAGCGTCGCCATGGCCTTGGCTGCCGGTCAAGGCGCGGGCGTAGCGACGAAGAAATGGGAGATGGGGCGCGAGTTCCTGGCCAAGCGACATTCGTTGCGACTCCTTCTGATCCGCGGGCTATGGGGTGGGAGCTTGCCGGATTGCAAGCCGGTAACACCCGGACGGCGTGCGTGGAGGGCACACCAAAAAAGCCCCGGCCCCGTCATCGCACCATACTGGAACAATCGTCGGAGTTTTTTGTTTCCATCCCCACGCCGGCCCATTATTCGGGCCGCAAATATATATATGGGTCTTGCTCAGCGGGGACGGCTGCGCGGGAGCTTCCCAGGAAAATTGGTCCACTGCGGGCGGCGTACGCCGTGAGGGGTGAGAGACTTGAGCTTTCAGGAAGACAAGGAAGGCCAACGCCGGCGCAAGCCGTCATCCGAAATGACAGAAGATTCGCCCCCCCGTCCAAAGAAGCGCCGTGCGCCGGTCAGTGAGATCGGCGACGCCCTGAAATCCGTCTATCAGCGGACGATCAACGAGGACATTCCCCCCGAGATGCTCGATCTGCTGGGGAAGCTCGGCTAACCGCTCCGCCATGAAGGCGAGCACGGCTGTGGATTCTGAATCGCGAAGCTGGCTAGGCTCCCGGTGGGAGCGCATGTCGAGCGGTCTCAAGATGTTTCTCATCATGAGCCTGGGCCTCCTCCCGCTCGGGATCGTCGCCGTCGCGGCGTCCATTTACAGCGCCACCGAAAACAGCGAGCAGCGCGCGGAGCAGACACTTGCGCGGCTGGATATCAAGGCACAGCGGCTGAACGAATTACTGGCTCGCACAGCTGGGACGGTCAGAGCGGCCGCTGCGGCAATAGGCGCCGCACCGTCGGAGAGTCAGGTTTGCGCTCGGATACTGCAACGCCTTTCGAGCTCTCAGATTGGACCAACCCGCTACGCCTTCTACGATTCGCAGGGCGCGGTTCCATGCGCAACTCCCGGTTTCGCACCTGCACCTGGGCCCGGTGGGGAAGGTACAGCCGAAGATCTGGTTATCGCACCTGATGGCGAGACTCTCCGGCTCCGCCTCTTCGACGTGCAGGGATCAACCGAGGCGATCGTGGAATTCGATCGCGAAACGCTCAGCCGCGTGACCCACATCTCCGGCCGAAGCGCCAATTTCAACCTCGAGCTTGTCGGGGCGGGTCGCCGGATGCTGCTTCGCGACGAATATCGGCCGGTACCTTTCGGCCGTACCCTCTCCGATATTCAGGCGATCAGTAATGGCCGCTACTGGCTTCACATCCAGCTCGCCTCGATCCCGATCCGGCCGGTCGACGTTTTCGTGATCATCCTTCCAGTCATCATGTGGCTGGCCGCCGCCGTGATCGGTTGGCTGCTCATCAATCGGCTGGTGATCGAGCCGCTCGGCCGAATGCATCGCGTCGTGGCGAACTATCAGCCCGGCGACATGCCACTGGCTTTGCCATCGGTTCGAAGCCCTGCAAGAGAGATCGCCGCACTCGGCGACGCCTTCGACCGCGCGACGAGAACGGTCGCTCGCCACGAGGCGGAACTCGGCGCTGCCGTCGATCGCCAGACTCGCTTGGTGCGCGAGGTTCACCACCGTGTGAAGAACAACCTTCAGGTCGTTGCCTCGCTTCTGAACCTTCATTCACGCGGTGCGGCCAATGAAGAGGTCGCAGCGGCCTACGCATCGATCCAGCGGCGAGTGGATGCTCTCGCCGTCGTTCACCGCAACCATTACGCCGAACTCGAGGAAAACCGCGGGCTCGCGCTCAAGCCATTGATTTCGGAGCTGGCAGCGAATCTTCGTGCTACGGCTCCCACCAGCGCCGCCTTGATGCAGATCCGCCTCGACGTCGCTCCGGTCCATACAAGCCAGGACGCTGCAGTCTCGGTCGCCTTCCTCGTCACCGAGATCGTCGAATTCGGCATGCTCGCTGGGGCGAGCCTGGTGTCGATCATCGTGGAGCCCCCGGAATCCGGTTTTGCCCGCTTGTCGATCCAGGTCGACAGTCTTGCCGAAGTCGTCGAGCGGGATGACGGCCTGTTCGAGCGCTTCGACCGGATCGTGACCGGTCTCGCCCGGCAGCTTCGGTCAACCCTCGAGCGTGATCAGGTACAGGGTCGTTATTCGGTCCTGGTGGCGGTCATGGAGCGCGACTGATCGTCGTCACCGCAAAAGGTCCCTCA
>DAINCA010000091.1:0-7707 GCA_036732645.1 Allosphingosinicella sp. | reverse complement strand
CCATTCAGCTTCCCAGAGCATCTCGCGCAACGGCGATTTCATCATCGTGGAAACCGCCCTCGGGCCGCGCGGGCGCGAATTGTCCTCGATCGAAGGCGTGCTTGAGATCGGCCCGGGCCTGGGGCTCAGCCTTACCGCCGAGCCCGGCCCGGTTCCTTCCGCAGGAACCCCGATCGCGACCGAGAGCCTGGCCCCGACGAACAACGTCTCCACATTGATGTTCGCTTTGTTGGGTGCTCTTGCCGGCGGGCTACTGCTCAACATCATGCCTTGCGTCTTCCCGATCCTGAGCCTGAAGGCGCTGAGCCTTGCCCGGGCCGGGGAGACCGACCGGGCCGCCCGCCGCGAGGCCTTGGCCTACACGGCAGGCGTGATCCTCATCTGCCTTGCTCTGGGCGGGCTCCTGCTGCTCCTTCGAGCCGCCGGTGAAACGGCCGGCTGGGCGTTCCAGCTGCAGGAGCCGAAGGTCATTCTCCTGCTGCTCTTGCTGGTCACCGCCATCGCCTTCAACCTGGCCGGCTTGTTCGCCTTGCCCGCCTTTGCGGCCGGTGAAGCCGCGACACGGAGCGGCGGTGCGCGCGGCGCTTTCTTCACCGGCGCCTTGGCGGCTTTCGTCGCGACGCCCTGCACCGGCCCTTTCTTGGGTTTCGCGTTGGGCGCCGCTTTGGTGCTGCCGCCTTTGGCAGCTCTGGCGGTATTCGCCGGGCTGGGGCTCGGTCTGGCCTTGCCTTTCCTGCTTTTGGGTTTCGTGCCGGCGCTTCGCCGGCGGTTGCCGAAGCCTGGCCCCTGGATGGCGCGTTTCCAGCGAATTCTCGCCATTCCGATGTTCGTCACCGCTCTTGGCCTGGTGTGGATCCTGGGGCGCCAGGCGGGCGTGGACGGCATGGCCCTGGGACTAGGTGCCGCCTTGGTGCTCGGACTGGGCCTGTGGTGGCTCGGCCGTCGGGGCGGGGGGTTGCGTGTCGGCCCGTTGGTCCTGATCCTCGTCGCCGTGCTCGCGCCTCTGCCCTTCATCAGGACCAATGAGGCACCTGCGGCCGTCTCCCGGAGCGGACTGGCGGCGGAGCCGTTCAGCGAGCAACGCCTGGCCGAGCTTCGGTCGGCGGGAAGCCCCGTGTTCGTCTATTTCACTGCCGACTGGTGCCTTACCTGCAAGGTGAACGAGAAAGCCGCGCTCGAGCAGGAGGAGGTCGCTTCAGTTTTCCGGGAGCGGGGGATCCACGTCCTCGTCGGGGACTGGACTCGCGGCGACGAGCAGATCGGCCGCTTTCTGGAGCAAAACGGCCGCTCCGGCGTGCCTTTCTATTTATTCTATCCGCCGGGGCGCGAGCCGGAAATTCTGCCGCAGATCCTCACCGTCAGCCGACTGACCGAGCTCGGGAACGCGGTCCCGGCGGCCTAGCGCCGGGGGGCGCTCCGGGGCCGGCTCGCTTGGTCCCAGACCTTGGTGCCGCCAAGCCAGGTTTCGAGGACCTGGGTCTCGCGTATCTCGTTGGGATTCGACGTCCGGAAGATGTCGCGGTCGAGAAACAGGAAGTCTGCCAGCCGGCCAGGCTGAAGACTTCCCAGCCGGTCCTCGGCGAAGGCCGCATAAGCGGCGCCCCTGGTAAAAAAGTTGAATGCCTGCTCGAGCGTGACGCGCTGCGCCGGCAGCCAGCCGCCGGGAGGCTGGCCCTGCGCATCTTGGCGGCTGATCGCGGCCGCCAGGCCATGGAACGGATTGGGATGCTCGACCGGAAAATCGGAACCGAACGCCAGTGGCACGCCCCGATCGGCAAGGCTGCGCCAGGCATAAGCGCCGTGCAGGCGGTCGATCCCCATCCGGGCCTCCGCCATCAGCCGGTCGCTGGTCTGGTGGACCGGCTGCATCGATGCGATCGTGCCATGCGCGCGGAATCGCGGCAGATCGGCGGGATCGACGATCTGGGCATGCTCGATCCGCCAGCGGCGATCGCCGCCATAGGTCGCCGACAGTTCGTCGATCGCGTCGAGCAATTGGGCGTTGGCGGCGTCGCCGATGGCATGGACGGCGACCTGGAACCCGTCCATCGCGGCCCGGCTCATCATGTTCTTGAGGATGGTATCCGACACCAAAGGCAGTCCGCGCTGCCCCGGAGCGTCGAGATAATCCTGCTTCAGCCAGGCGCCGCGTGAGCCCAGGGCGCCGTCGAGATAAAGCTTTACCCCGACCATCCGGAGCCGGCTGTCGTAGAGCCAGGGCGTCGGTCCGCGGCCGGCAATGGCGAGCAGATTGTCGATCCCCGAGGCGTAGGACAGGATCCTGACGTTGAGCCGGCCCTCGTCGCCGGCGCGCCGGATGACGTTCCAGCCTTCATTGTCGGTGCCCATGTCGGCGGCGGCGGTGAGGCCGTTGGATAGCATGATCTCTTGCGCCTGGGTGAAGGCGCGGTCGCGCTGCAGCGGTACCGGCGCCGGCACCGACCGATCGATCAAAGGCATGGCCGCGTCGACGAATATCCCGTTGGGCTCGCGGCCGTTGCGCTCGATCCGTCCCCCTTCCGGGGCGCGGGTCTGGGCGTTGATCCCGGCTTCGCGCATCGCCACGCTGTTCGCCCAGCCTGCATGGCCGTCCACCCGCCTGAGCCAGACCGGCCGCCCCGGCACGATGGAGTCGAGGTCGGCCGCAGTCGGGAATCGCCCGAGCCCCCAGCGTTCCTGATTCCAGCCGCGCCCGACGATCCAGCGCGGACTGGGATTGGCGGCGGCATATTCGGCGATCCGCCGTTGCGCCTCCTGAAGGGAGTTGGTGTCGGACAGATCGAGCAGGATGGCATTGTAGCCCAGGCCCATGACGTGCCCGTGGGCGTCGATCAGCCCCGGGATCAGGGTCCGCCCGCGCCCGTCGAGCCGATAACGGGGGCGCTCAGGTCGCCGTTCCCGGCCGCTGTAAAGCTGCTTCACCCGGCCGTCCTCGCCGATCAGCATGCCGTTGAACTGGATCAGCCTCCCGTCGTCGCGAAGGGTATAGCCATTGACGTTGTCGACGAGCAGATCGGCGATCGCGGGACTGGCGCCCAGGATCAGGGCGGCAAGGAACAGGAGGAGCTTCTTCATCGGGCGGCGATAAGGCTTGTTTGCCTGGTGCGCCAGCGTCTAGACCGCCCTTCGATGACGCTGCCGATCGGCCTTCCCGAGATCGAAGCCGCTGCCGAGCGGATCGCCGGCGCGGTGCTTCGAACGCCTACTTTGCAGAGCCGCGCGCTGTCGGATCGGACCCATGCGGAGGTCTGGCTGAAATATGAGAATCTCCAGCATACCGGCGCCTACAAGGAACGCGGCGCGCTCAACAAATTGCTGCTGATGGAAGAGGCGACGAGGGCCAAGGGCGTGATCGCCGCCTCGGCCGGCAATCACAGCCAGGCGGTCGCTTATCATGCGCGCCGGCTCGGCGTCCCGGCGGTGATCGTCATGCCGGAATCGACCCCGGTCGTGAAGGTCAGTCAGACGGCGAGTCACGGCGCCGAAATCGTCCTCCACGGCGAGATCTTCGACGAAGCTTATGCCGAAGCGCTTCGACTTGCCGACGATCGCGGCCTCACTTTCGTCCATCCGTTCGACGATCTCGAGGTGATCGCCGGCCAGGGCACGGTCGCGTTGGAACTGCTGGCCGACGCGCCCGACGTCGACACTTTGTTCGTCCCGATCGGCGGAGGCGGCCTCATCTCGGGCGTCGGCATCGCCGCCAAGGCGTTGCGCCCGGATATCCAGATCATCGGCGTTCAGGCGGAACTCTATCCCAGCATGTACGCCAAGTTCTCGCGCCAGAACCTGGCCTGCGCCGGCGACACCATTGCGGAGGGCATCGCCGTCAAGGCGCCGGGCATGTTCACCTCCGGGATCATCAACCACATTGTCGACGACATCTTGCTCGTCCCCGAGCGCGACATCGAAGATGCGATCGGCCTCCTCGTCCGGGTTCAGAGGACGGTCGTCGAAGGCGCCGCGGCGGTCGGCCTGGCGGCTTTGTTGGCCGATCCCGAGCGGTTCAAGGGACGCAAGATCGCACTCATCCTCTCCGGCGGGAATATCGACACCCACCTCCTCGCCAACGTTCTGCTGAGGGACCTTGCGCGCTCCGGTCGGATGACACGGCTTAGGATCCAGCTTCAGGACCGGCCGGGAGCCCTGGTCTCCGTCATGTCCCAGTTCAGCGAGCACCAGGTGAACATCGTCGAGGTCAATCACCAGCGCATCTTCACCAGCCTTCCCGCCAAGGACGCGGCGATCGACGTCGAATGCGAGGCGCGCGACGCCGAGCAGATCCGTCGGCTGGTCGACGCGCTTCAGGACCAGGGTTTCGCCGTCCATCCGGTCGCCATCGAGTAATCTCGAGCGCCCGGACGTCCCGCGATGGAACGGCTTGTCGCAATGCGCGTCGTACCGTCGAACCCAAGCTTCCCAACCGGGCGGCATCGGCTCATAAAGATTCGGGCAACCATCTTGTTGGTGGAGTCGACTTGAGCGCACCCTTCCGCTTCCCACGCTTCTTCGTGACCACGCCGGCGCCTTGCCCTTATCTGGATGGCAAGACCGAGCGGAAGGTCTTCACGGAGCTGTCCGGGCCTCATTCGGGAGAGCTGAACGACGCGCTCGGCCGGATCGGTTTCCGCCGGAGCCAGAACGTCGCCTACCGGCCGAGCTGCCTCGATTGCTCGGCCTGCATTTCGGTCCGGGTCGTCGCCGCCGATTTCCAGCCCAGCGCCAATCATCGCCGGGTGCTTCGGCGCAACCGCGACCTCGAAGTCACCGCCTGCAAGCCGTGGGCGACGGAGGAGCAATATGAATTGCTTCGCCGCTATCTGCGCGCGCGCCACCCGGACGGCGGCATGGTGGAGATGGACGAGCAGGACTTTTCGGACATGGTCGAGCAAAGTCCGGTCCGGACGTTCATGATCGAGTATCGCGAACCCTCGGTGGACGGTCGCCCGGGACGGTTGGTCGGGGCCTGCCTGACCGACCAGCAGGCTGACGGCCTGTCGATGATCTACAGTTTCTTCGAACCGGACGACGATCGGCGCTCCGGGCTCGGCAATTTCATCATCCTCGACCATATCGTCCGCGCCGCGCGCGGCGGGCTGCCTTATGTCTATCTTGGCTATTGGGTCGAGGAATCGAAACGGATGGCCTACAAATCGCGCTTCCGTCCGCTCGAGAAACTGGGTCCAGGTGGCTGGCAGCGTTTCGATCCGGAGCAGCGCGAGCTGCCGCTCGCTTGATCGTCGTTCAGGAGCAAGGCCGCGAGTTTCTTCGGCGCGACCGCGCGATAGCTTTCGGCGATCCATTTCTTCGTGAGATCAAGATCCGGCCTTTCACCGGGCCCGAAGCGGCAGCTGACCCAGCCTGACCGGCCGAGGCCGTAGCCGGCGGGTTCGGCGAAATCGACTACCAAGGCGAAATCGCGGCTGACCGGCAGCTTGACGGTGAGGCCGAGGCCGCCATCCTTATTGTCGAGCCATGCGAACGTCTTGCCGCGCACCTTCAATGCGCTGTGACCCCAGGGGAAATCCTCTTTTGCTTCCGGCAAGGACAAACCATGCCGGCGAAGGGAGTCAAAGGATTCCACGGCTCATTCGCGCCACCAGGTCTCGATCTCCCCGGTCAGCTTGACCGTCACCGGATAACCGTGACGATCGACCGATTTGCCGGCCTGGACCCTGATCCACCCTTCCGAAGCGCAATATTCCTCGACGTCCTCGCGCTCGCGTCCCTTGAAGCGGATGCCGACTCCGCGTCTCAGCGCATCGGCGTCGAAATGGGGGCTCCGGGGGTCGTTCGAAAGACGATCGGGGGGCGGATTGTCGGTCATGAGGCTCCTGCTCCGGTTTAGCCGCCGCGCTTAGCCACAGCCGGCGCATATTCCAACCCTTGCAGAGTCGCCCCTTCCGGCTGCCCTGCGGCGAAATCGGGGATGCAGGTAAGCACTTCTTAAATCAGTTCGAATTCATAAAGGACGAGGGCGACGAGGCACAGGCCCGGGTGAGGTAAGTGAATGTACGCAGCGCAGCAGGTCGAAGAGACGAGTTTTTCCTTCTCCGAAGAGGCCCCGTCGCGGCCCGAGCGGCGGCGCGAGGAAAGACATATCCGGATCCTTCGGGTGGGGCTTCTGTTCCTGGATGGCCGGCGTGAGCTCTGCCTGATCCGAAACGTTTCGTCCGGCGGCCTGGTCGCGCACGTCTACAGCAAGGTGAAACCGGGCGACCGGGTCACGGTCGAGCTCAAGACCAACCAGCAGGTGACCGGCGCCATCGCCTGGGCGGAAGGATCGGATGCGGGAGTCGCCTTCGATTCACCGGTCGACATCGTCGAATTGCTCGCCAATCCTCCGGTCCTCGACAATGGCTGGCGGCCACGTCTGCCTCGGATCGAGATCGATCGTTCCGCGACCCTTCGTTCGGGATCCCGTACCCGCTGGGTGCGAACCCGGGACATCTCGCAAAGCGGCGTGAAGGTCGAGGTCGATCAGCCGCTGGAGATCGGCTGCGACGTCGTCGTCACGCTCGATCAGCTCGGCCCGATCGCCGGCGTCGTGCGCTGGCAGGACGGCCCGGTCTGCGGCGTCGAGTTCAACCAACTGGTCCCGTTCGGCGAACTGATCGACTGGCTGAAAAGAGGCTGAGCGCAGCTATGCGCCGCGGCAGGTCGGCGGGCTGGAGCGGGTAGCGGGAATCGAACCCGCGTCACAAGCTTGGAAGGCTAGTGCTCTACCATTGAGCTATACCCGCCCGCTGTACCAGCCGGCGAATTCAGACCTAGGCAGCGTTGCCAGTTTTGCAAGCGCCCTTTTCGCTTCGCGCCGAACTCCCTAGGGACACCAATATGTCGGCCGAACCTCTTAAGCGCACCGGGGCCCGATCTGCGCTGCGCCACTTTCTCGACAGCGAGGCCGCCGGCGGCCTGCTGCTGATGGGCGCCGCCGCCTTGGCGTTGATCGTCGCCAATAGCGGCCTCGCCGAGGCTTACGGGCACTTCCTCCACGCCGAGATCGGCCCGGAGCTGAGCCCGAAACTGGGGCCGATGACGGTCCATCTGTGGATCAATGACGGGCTGATGGCCGTCTTCTTCCTTCTGGTCGGGCTGGAGATCAAACGCGAGTTTCTCGACGGCCGGCTTTCGACCTGGGACCGGCGCCGGCTCCCGGTCATCGCCGCCGTCGTCGGAATGGCTCTTCCCGCATTCTTCTATCTGGCGCTGACGGCAAGCGAGCCGGGCCTCGCGCGGGGCTGGGCGATTCCGGCCGCGACAGACATCGCCTTCGCGATCGGAGTCCTCGCCTTGCTCGGCAAGAGAGCGCCGACGTCGCTGAAATTGTTCCTGACCACGGTCGCGATCGCCGATGATCTCGGCGCCGTCGCCATCATCGCTCTGGCTTATACCGAGGCGCTGAACACGCTCGCCCTCGGCGCGGCTGGGCTCATCCTTTTCGTCATGTACGCGCTCGGCAAGAGCAAGGTTCATCAGCTCTGGATTTACGCGCTCCTGGCGGCAGTACTCTGGTACTTCGTTCTTCTTTCAGGGGTTCATGCGACCGTCGCCGGAGTCCTTGCCGCCGCGACGATCCCGATCGTCCATACGCCGGGCACACCCGATTCGGCCGAATCGCCGCTGCACCGGCTCGAGCATGGAATCGCGCCCTGGGTCGGCTTCCTGATCGTGCCCCTGTTCGGTTTTGCCAATGCGGGCGTGTCG
>DAINCA010000090.1:0-7741 GCA_036732645.1 Allosphingosinicella sp. | reverse complement strand
GAGAGAATCGGGATGATCCGCTCGATCTGCCGCCATCGGCAGAAATGGATGACGTTGCCGATCTCACGGCTGCGATCGGCGCGGGCCGCGGCCTCGCTGAGCGCATGGATTCCGAAACGATCGATGAGTTCGGCCGCTTCGGCAACGGCCGAGCGATCCGGAAGATGGATGTGATCCTGCAACGCCTTACTCGCCTTATTCTCTGTTCTGTTCAGCCACTTGTAGCAGGAAGGCGTTGCGAATTCTGGGACGGCCATGCTTTACGGCGCGTAAACCAGAAGGGACTGGAACGCCCGACCCGCAGCTGCCATGGGACGCTCATGGCTCATCCGCAACAAGGCTTTCCGCGCGCCGGCGGCTTCCTGCTGGCCTTATCCATCCTCATCGGCCCGATCGTCGGCGCGATGTTCGGTCAGCCGAGCCTGGGCTTCCTCATCGGCCTCGGAATCGGCCTCCTTCTCCTGCTCGCCGTCTGGCTCGCCGACCGGGCTCGCCTTTAGTCGTTCGTCCCGGGCAGCGGCTGCATAAGGTTGCGAAGCGCCATTCGCGCGACCTGCCGGCCCATCTGCTCCCCGGCTTCGTTCGAGAAACGGTAATGGACCCCGCCGAGAATCCTCGAGAAGGAGACCTCGCGGACCCAATCGTCCCAGCTCGGCATCACCTGGATGGCGCTGTTCGGGATCGACCGTGAGGCGACCCTCACCCCCGCCGCCGGCCGCGGGCCGGTGACAGAAGTCATCACCTCGGCGACGCCGCCCGCGAAGCTGCAATGGGCGCAGGGATATTCGGGGTGGTTGGGGGTGGCGATCATAGGCTCCCAGCCGGGATCGGGCTGGGTGGAATCATTGCCGTCCGCCTCGGCATTGCGGATCGCGGTGATCGGCCGCCAGAAATTGTAGTGAAGCTTGGCGTCCGCCATCGCCAACCCGACATCGTCGGCAACCATCGAAACCAAGGCGACCAGACGGGCATTGTCCACCAGCCGACGGCCCGGCGCATCGACGTGGTTGCGAATCGAGGGCATCGTGTTCGGGGTGATCCGGTAGCGCGCCATCAGGCTTTGCTGGGGCGTCCGTTCGCTGCTGTTGCGCGCGCCGAGCCGGCGCACCTCGTCGAGATCGCGGGCCCAGCGCTCGCTCGTCAAAGCCGGCGGCGGCGGCGGCCGGACCGCGTCGACCCGAGGCAGGATCCAGGGGCGGAAAGCGACCGAGAAAGGCTCCAACACCGGCAGTTGGGTCGCGGTCCAGACGCCTGGCTGGGTACGCGGCCGGTAAGGCGTCTGGGCGACCTGCGGATCGATTCCGCCAACGGCGAGCGCCGCTCGGGCCGCTTCCTCGCCGATCGCCCGTCCCGCTTCCCTGGCGCCCTCGTCGGATATCCCACTCATCGCCAGAGTGTAGGAATCTTCGAGCGCCGTCCGCTGGCCGGGATAATGTTCGAGCAGGACCCGGTAAGCGGCGGTCACCGCCGCCGCGTCCTGCGAGGCGCCGGAATCGCGCGCCGGCAGGTTCAGATAGCTTTGATAGCGGCGGTCGATCGCGTTGACGGCCTCGAACATCGCCAGTGCGGCCTGGGTCGTCGCCCGGTCGTGGTCCGGGGTCCGCGGCGTTCCCGCGGAAGGCGCCGCCGCGGTCGCGATCGCCAAACTGAAATCATACCATTCGCAGATCGTGTCGGCCGAAGCCGGCGATGACATCGAGATCATTGCCGCCGCCGCAGCAGCCAAGCCGAACCTTTTCATCAGATCCTCCCCGAGTCGTCCTTTTTCGACAAGGGAGAATGCGCTCAAAACCCGCGAAGGGAAATATTCAGCGCTGCTGATCCTGCTCGAGGTCCTGCATCGCCTTTTCCCACTGCCCCATCTGCGAGCGGGCATCCTGGACGAAGCGCGATCGTCGGATCCCGAGCAGGAACAATCCGCCGACCAGCCGCCCAAGCAAACCGACCGGACGACGGAACTGGATGAGGAGCACGGCGCGAAGCTGATCGCTGTCGTTCCACACCTCGTGGTGGAAGGTGTCGTCGAAAACCAGCACCCGCCCCTCCTCCCAGTGGAGAATTTGATCGTCGAGCGCCATTCGGCAGGATTGACGGTCGGGCGGGACGATCAGGCCGAGATGGGCGGTGAGGATGGCCTTGGTGACTCCCCGATGCCGGGGAATGTGGGTTCCGGGATCGAGGATCGAGAAGAAGGCACTGTTGAGGCCGGGGATGCGAGCGATCGCTTCGGCGGTCTTCGGGCAGCGCCGGAGATTCTCCTCGACCCGATAGCCGTAGCCCTGGAGAAAGAAGGACTTCCATTTGCTGGGCGGGGCGATCCGGCGATGGTCGGGCGATATGCTGGCGAGCGGCGGGATGGCGTCGCGGCGCTCCAGGATCGCCAGCAATTCCTCGCGAATCTGCGGCCAGCGGGCCTCGAGCTCTGACACCCAGGGGAAGAGATCGGGATCGTAGACCGGACGATCACCGACCCGGGACGAGCGAGCGACGACGGCGCTCACCTTGTGGCGCATCTTCTTGCCGATCCTGAACAGCCGGCCCGGTGGTCTTTCGCCGGACTTCTGCTCGACGTTCATGTCCACGATCTATCGATCCACCGACCTGCCAAGAGGTCGGCGCCCTAGCGGAGTCGGCGGGAGAATTGAAGCTGACGCTCAGGCGCGGCGGGCGGCCAGTCGCTGGAGGCTGTCGATCGCTCCTTGCAGAAAATCGCCGCCGGCGTGTTTCGGCGCCGCAGCCGCTTCGGCCGGCGCCTTCGAGCCGGACCCGTCGTCGGACTGAGCGCCGAGGCCTTTCTCGAGCTTGCCCATCAGCTCGAAAATCGTCTGGCGCCGGGCCTGGTCGCGCTCTTCCCAGAGGGATTCATGATCCCTGGCGGACGGCGGCGGCGAGTCCGCCGGAGCGCTTTCGCCGGCGGCGGGGACGAACCCGGAATCGAGCCGGAAATCGGCCCGGCAGAGCCAGAGAGGAAGGCCTCCGGCCGGGACGTCCGGCGTTTCCGGCTCGCCGAGCTCGAGGGCGGCCGAGAGAGGTCGCCGCGGCGGCGCGTCGGGATGAAGATCGCGGCGGCGAACGGCCAGGGCCCCATTGGCCCGCGCATCCGCTTCGTCGATCCGGCGAAGAAGAGTGATCACCAGGAGGAAGACGAAGAGGAAACCGCCGGCACCGAGGCCGATCCGGACGAAGCTGGCCGGCACGAGCCTGTCGAGACCGAAGCCGCCGGCCAGCTCGGCCAGCCGAGCCTCGGGAAGCGCGAAGGCCAAAACGGCGGCGGCAACGGACGCGAGCAAGGCGACCGGGAGATCGAGCGTGTCCCGGCCCAGGACGAAGTCGGGATAAGGTCTCCAAAGGCTCATTACGTCCCGTCCACAGTCGTTGTCGATCCGGGATACGCTCAAGAGTTTGACGAGCCGTTACGGACGCGGAGCGGAAAGTGCGGCAATGATGATGCCGCCGGAACGAACCGGGGCTCGGGGATTTATCAACGGTCCCATGCCGGCCCTTCGATATGTCGACGACAGCCTCCCCGGCATCACCCGCAAGAGAAGCGGCCGCTACTGGCAATATTTCGACAGCGACGGAAAGAGGGTCACCGACCGCGACGAGATCGACCGGCTCAACGCGATCGGCATGCCGCCGGCTTACGAACGTTGCTGGTTCTGCCCTCACCCCAACGGCCACATCCAGGCGATCGGCTACGACGCCCGAGGCCGAAGGCAATATCGCTACCACCCCGATTTCCGGGCCCGCCAGGAGGTCCTGAAATATGAAAGGCTGGCGGACTTCGGGCGCGCCTTGCCGAAATTGCGCAAGCGCGTGGAGGAGGACCTCGCCGGCAAGCCGACGAGCTGCGAAGCCGTCATCGCCGCCGTCGTCAGGCTGATCGACACCACCCAGATGCGGGTCGGCAACGAATCCTACGCCAAGGAGAATAAGAGCTTCGGCGCCACCACTCTTCGCAACCGTCACGTCAAGGTCGGCCGCGGCGCGCTCAAGATCAGCTACGCCGGCAAGCACGGAATCAAGAGGACGGTGACCGTCACCGACCGGAACCTCGCCCGGATCGCCCGCAAGACCCAGGACCTGCCGGGACAGAATCTGTTCGAGTTCTGCGACGAGGAAGGCTGCGTCAGGCCGGTCACCTCGGGCGACGTCAACGAATATATCAAGGACGCGATGGGCGACGAGTTCACCGCCAAGGATTTCCGGACCTGGGGCGCAAGCGCGATCGCTTTCGAAGAAATGGTGAAGCGCGCGAAGAAAGGCCGGGTCAAGCTGAACAGCATGATCGCGCCGGTCGCCGAGGCGCTCGGCAATACCGCCGCGATCAGCCGCAAGTCCTACGTCCATCCGGCCCTGGTCGAAGCGGCCCGCGACGCCGGCGCGATCGGCAAGCGCGAATTGCCGCGAGCGACAAAATATCTCTCGCGCGCCGAACGCGGCCTGATCGAGTTCCTCGAAGCCCTTCCGAAGACGAGCAAGCGGGTGGCGAGCGAGGCGGGCGGCCGCTAAACACCTCGGCCATGACAAGGAACGAACCCCGCCGCGGGGCCGCCGAGCGCTGGAACGAAGTCGTCGAGTGGGCGAGCACGAACAGCAGCGACATCCTGCTGGCCGTCGTCATCGGCCTGGTCATCGCGTCCTTCCTCTATCTGCTTCGGCGGGTCGGCCACCGCCTGATCCGCGACCGCGATTCGAGCATCAGCTGGCGGACGATCTTCGGCCGAGTGCTCGCCAAGACGAGCTTGTTCTTCATCGTCGCCGTCGCCGCCAAACTGGTGGCGAGCCAGACGGAGGCGCCCTATCTGCTCCACCGGACGATCGGCATCGTCTTCACGGTCGCCGCGGCCTTCCAGGCGGCCGTCTGGGCGCGCGAGCTGATCCTCGGCTTCATCCAGCACCGGGTCGGCGAGGACGAGGGCAACCGGGCGCTCGGCTCGGCGATCGGAATCATCCGCCTTCTCGTCACGGTGGCCCTGTTCGCGATCGCGATCATCCTCATCCTCGACAATCTCGGCGTCAACGTCACCGGCCTGGTCGCCGGCCTGGGCATCGGCGGAATCGCCATCGGCCTCGCCGCCCAGGGCATCTTCTCCGATCTGTTCGCGGCCCTTTCGATCATCTTCGACAAGCCTTTCCGAAAGGGCGACGTGATCAGCTTCGGAAGCCCGCCGACGACGGGGATCGTCGAGCATATCGGCCTCAAGAGCACCCGCGTCCGCTCGCTCGGCGGCGAGGAAGTGGTGATGGCCAACACCAAATTGCTCGAGCAGCAGCTCCAGAACTGGACCTTGCTCAGGCAGCGGCGGGCGGTGATGAATTTCGGCCTGGTCTACCAGACGCCGGCGGACCTGTTGGCCTCGATCCCGCTCGAGCTGAAGGAAATCGTCGAGGCCCAGCCTTTGGCCAGCTTCGACCGCTGCCATGCGTTTCAGTTCGGCGCTTCGTCGATCGACTTCGAACTCGTCTTCCATGTCGACAGCAACGACATGAACGATTTCATGGCGGTGAGGCAGGCGGTGATGCTCGGCATGATCCGGCGCTTCGCCGAGATCAAAGCCGAATTCGCTTATCCGACCCAGACCACCTTCACCGCCGCCCCCGACGGAACGTTCGTCATGCCTTATGCCGACGTCCAGAATGTCCGGCGTGTGGACGTCAAGGGCGGGGAATAAGGGCGCGCTGCGTTACCCGGTGAAAACTGGGGGGAATGAGCACCTTAATTACGTCACCCCGCGAAAGCCGGGGCCCATGAACATCGTCGTTCGGGGATAGGCGGTGGCGCCGGTGCCAACCTCTTGCCGCAATGTTCATCGATCCCGGCTTTCGCCGGGATGACGGCTGGGTCAGGCCGCGGCTCGGAGCAGGGGATCAAGCGGGGGTGGATCGGCGGGGAGCGGGCTTCGGCCGATGTGTGCGCCTCCCTTCGCCTTTCGGCCCGGCAAGAGCGCTACGCTCAGCCAGTAACCCAAGATGGCGCTGCCGCCGTAGCCGACCAAAGGCGTCGGATAATTGCCGAGCGCCGCCGCCGCGAGGATGGAGAGCCAGACGGCGCCGAACACGAGGCGCAACTGCGGCTCGCCGGCGCCGAACGGCGGCAGGAGCAGGAGGGCCGAGCCGGCGAGGACGGCCACGCCCACGAGGACATGGACGTCGAAGGCGGAATAGAGGATCGCGTCGACGAAAGGCACGGCCGGAAGCGCGTCGGGGCGGGCCAAGGTGGCAGCGAAAGCGGCCGCGGCGCACAAGGCCGTGCCGATCGTCAGCCGATTGCGGCGCAAGGACGCGAGCAGGATCAAGGCGACCGCCATGACGGCGGCCATCGCCCGGTCCGGCTGGAGCGCCAGCGCCGAGGCGGCAAGGACGACGCCCACGGTTCCGAGCGGCCCGGGCCTTCGGGCGTACAGCATGAGCATAACCGGGACGAGAACCAGGCTGGTCTGGAGGTTGACGGCGCCGAGCCTGATCCAGCGGGTGGCGCCGGACGCCTCGAGCCCGAACAAGGCCGTCAGGAGAAGCGCAATACCAAGCAGCAGGAGGACGATGCCGGAACCGTCGCGGGGCGAAACTCGCGACAATGTGGCCAGGATCGGCAGCGACACCAGGCCGATCGCCACAGCCCCCATTTGGATCGCCAGCATGAAAGACGGCGCGCCCGCGGCCAGGAGGTAGACGAAGCCGAGAGATATTGCGGCCAGACCGCAGAAGATGCCCAATCCGCGGGCCGTCCAGCGCTCCATCCTCACCCACCTTTTTGAATCAGCCGCTCAAAGTCCCACATCCTCGAGCGAAAGCAAGGTGGCATTGCCGCCGGAGCTGGTGGTGTCGGTGCTGGTCACGCGCTCGGTACAGAAACGCGGCAGATAATGCGGTCCGCCGGCCTTTGGTCCGGTGCCGGACAGGCCCTCGCCGCCGAACGGCTGCGAGCCGACGATGGCGCCGATCATCGATCGGTTGACGTAGAGATTGCCGGCCGTCGCGACCTCCTCGACCGTCTCCGCCGCCCTAGCGATGCGGCTGTGAAGGCCCATGGTCAGGCCGAAACCGGTGGCGTTGATCCGCCTGATCGTCTCGACCAGCTCGCCTGACTTCCAGGTCGTGACATGGAGCAAGGGCCCGAACCACTCCTCTGTCAGGTCCTCGATGGAATCGATCCCGATCAAGGTCGGCGGAACGAACAGGCCTTCGGACGGCGCCGCGATCGTCTTGAGGATCCGGTCCTTCATCGCCTCGCGCCGGCCCATGAGCTTCTTGAAGCTTGGCTCGTCGATGACCGGGCCGACGTCGGTGGCGGGATCGGCCGGGTCGCCGACGACCAGCGAATCCATCGCCCCCATCAGCATTTCGAGGGTGCGATCGGCGACGTCCTCCTGAAGCACGAGCAAGCGAAGCGCCGAGCATCGCTGGCCGGCCGAGCGAAAGGCGGAGGTGACGACGTCCTGGACGACCTGCTCCGGCAAGGCGGTGGAATCGACGATCATCGCGTTGATCCCGCCGGTCTCGGCGATCAACGGGATGATCGGCCGGTCGTCGTCGGCATTGAGGGTCCGGACGATGGTCTTCGCGGTCGCGGTCGAGCCGGTGAAGGCGACGCCGGCAATCCGCACGTCCTCCATCAGTTTCTGGCCCATGTTGCGGTGTCCGGCGGCGAGGATCAAGGCGTCCTCGGGCACGCCGGCGGAATGAGCGAGGCCGACCGCATAAGCGGCGATCTCCGGCGTCTGCGAAGCGGGCTTGGCGA
>DAINCA010000089.1:0-7752 GCA_036732645.1 Allosphingosinicella sp. | reverse complement strand
ACCATGGCTTCACTCCACATCAGCAAGGTCGCGGTCGGCTGCGCCAGTGTCGATGCGTTGCGGCGCCGTCAGCTTTCCCGCCGCCAGGGCAGTTTCGTTCCGATCACCACCCGGTTCAGGCCGAAGCGGGCCGACGAGCTCGTCGGCGGCTCGATCTTCTGGATCGTCAAGCACCGGATCACGGTCCGGCAGTCGATCATCGGGTTCGCCGAGGCCGCGGACCGGCGGACAATCATCCAGCTCGACCCGGAGCTGGTAACGGTCCGGGCGTTGCCCAAAAGGGCTCATCAGGGCTGGCGCTATCTGGCCGCGGCGGACGCGCCGCCGGACTTCGGTGGCGAGGATGACGGCGTCATGGAGCTGCCGCCCGTACTGGCCGAGCGCCTTGCCTTACTGGCGTTGATTTGACCCGCAGCTGACCTGGGCGGCGCCGGGCCCGCGCACGTTGCAGGACGGGCGGCCGGAAATGATCACGTCTCCCAGGCCCATGGCGCTGACATTGGCTTCACGCGACACCGCCAAAGCAATCGTCCCGAGCGTATTGGTGACGATGTTGGCGCTTTCGCTGCGAAGAGCGGCCCCATCGAGATCGCCGGTCCCGTCGACGGTCGCGCGCAAGGTCTCGGCGGTGCCCGCGACCTGGATCCGGCCTGAGCCGAGCAGGCCCAGCGACAAGGCGTCGGCCGCGATATTGGATGCCCTGAGCCGGCCACTGCCCTGAACGGTCAGTTCGACTCGAAGTCCCTCCGCCCCGTCGACGTCGAGACTGCCCGGTCCGATCAGCCGCGCCGAGCGCAAGGTTCGCGACGTCAGCTCGATGGTCACCGGCCCCGCCTGAACGGCATTGCCGCTGCGTTCGCCGGTGCGGTTGCGGTGGATCCGAAGCGTTTGCCCGGTCACGTCCATCACCAGGCGCTCGAGCGCCTCGTTGCTGCCCGACGCCCGTGCCGTCGTCGAACGACCGTTGGTGACTCGGACGATATAGGGTCCCTCGACGATGATCCGGTCGAAGTCCGTCACGGAATAATTGCGTTGGGCCGCCAAAGCCGGCGAAGCCGAGACGGCCAGGAGTGCGGCGGCGACAAAGAGGGTCCGGTTCATCCCGGGACCATGCCCACTAATTGGTTAACGGTCGATAAGCGTCGGAGGTCACGCTTCGCAGCGTACCTCGCCCGAACCCATTTTCCTGATGCTGCACCGTGCCTGCCCCGCAACATCGACATCGCCCGAGCCCATGATCGTCACCGATGCCGCATCGCTGGCCCGGATTCGGACGTCGCCGGATCCGACCACCGATACGTCGGCGTTCCGGCTCTGGACTGCGCCGAGATCGATGTCGCCCGATCCGGCGATGCTGACGTCCGTCGTCTGCGCCTGGCCGCCGCCCGCGCGGATGTTGCCCGAACCCGCGACGGCGAAGCGGCCCTCCTGGATTCTCAGGGAAGCGATTTCGATATTCCCCGATCCGCCGATCGCGGCCTCGAAGCGCGGCGCCTGAACATTGTCGATGCGCATGTCGCCCGAGCCACCGATCGAGGCTTTGGCCAGCGCTGGGAGCGTGACATAGACGGTCACCGCGTGACGGCGGCCGCCGCCGATCCGGTTCTTCGTGCCGATATGGAGTTCATCGCCGCGAGTGCGGATCTCGAGATCAGCCAACTCCCGCTCGTCGCCTTCCGCGCGGACCGAGGGGGCGCCGCCGACGGTGACGACGACATTGTGATGGCCGCCCAAAGCAACCGAATCGAAGCTTCCCACCTGGAAGCTGCGCTCGGTGCCGGAACCTGTCGCCTCAGCCGTTTCTCCCTTCTGCGCCTCGACGGCATTGCAGGCGCCAAGAACAAGCATCGAAACGAGGGTGATCGCTGAACGCATCGTCCGTCTCCATCCGTATTACAAATATAATACACGCTCATCATGAAGTGGCAACAAAAAAGGCGGCCTGCAAAGGCCGCCTTCTTCGTTTCCGTTCGAGCGAGGCTCAGGCTTCGATCTTCACCTTGTGATGAATCACCGCCGCCTTGTTGAGAATCTCGAGCAGCTTTTCGAGAGCCGCCTTCTCGTCAATCTCCTCCATCGCGCCGAGCTCACGGGCCAGGCGGGTGGAAGCCGCTTCGAAGATCTGCCGTTCGGAATAGCTCTGCTCCGGTGCGTCGTCGGGACGGAACAGGTCACGGACGACTTCGGCGATCGACACGAGGTCGCCGGAGTTGATCTTCGCTTCATATTCCTGCGCCCGGCGGGACCACATGGTCCGCTTGACCTTGGGCTTGCCCTTCAGCGTCGCGAGCGCCTCCTGCATCGTCTTGTCCGACGAAAGCTTGCGCATGCCGACGCTCTCGGCCTTGTTGGTGGGGACCCGGAGCGTCATTTTCTCTTTTTCGAAGCGCAGGACGTAAAGTTCGAGGCTCATGCCTGCGATGTCCGTGCTCTGAAGCTCGATCACACGGCCCACGCCGTGCTTGGGGTAAACGACATAATCGCCAACGTCGAAGCTCAACGCCTTCGTTGCCATCAATCAAAACCTTCCCATGGAAATGGCCGCACTGTGGTCTGAAAAGCTCCGCATCGCCCCAAGAGACGCAGTTTTCCATTTCGATTGTGCGGCAAATCTCTTGATTACCGTCTGCGAATGCGAAGGCATCCGCTTCGATGGCGTGTCTTATAGCAGCAAATCCCGCAGGAATCCACCCTTTTGGCCCCGGACAGCGGCGTCCCTTAGGGGTCAGTCCCCTTCGCCGGGCTCCGCCGAGAAATATTTCTCGAACTTGCCTTCCTCGCCCTTATGCTCGTCGGCGTCGGCGGGGCTGTCCTTCTTGCGGGTGATGTTCGGCCAGTCGGCTGAATAAGTGGCGTTGAGCTCGAGCCACTTTTCAAGCCCGCTTTCGGTGTCGGGAAGGATCGCCTCGGCCGGGCATTCGGGCTCGCACACGCCGCAGTCGATACATTCGCTCGGGTTGATGACGAGCATGTTCTCGCCTTCGTAGAAGCAGTCGACGGGACAGACCTCGACACAATCCATATATTTGCAGCGAATGCAGGCATCGGTGACGACGTAGGTCATTATTACTCTCTCTCCCGGCGCCAATCCCCTAGGCTTGGCCGCCTTCGCTCGTCAATTCACAATAGAGCGTCCGCGCCTCCGCCGTAGGCCCGCGACGCTTAGGAAGCCTCTCGACCCGAAGGACCCTGACCTCGCCGCGATGGGCGAAGCTCAGCACGTCGCCGGGACGTACCAATGCATGGGCGCGATCGATGATACGTCCGCCGATCCGGATTCGGCCCTGTTCGGCAAGCAGCTGCGCGTCGGCGCGAGTCTTGACGATGCGCGCGAACCACAGGAACTTGTCCAGCCGAAGAGCCTCATCCACGCTTCAGCTCCGAGAGCGCGGCGAAGACGGACGAGCTTTGGCGGGCGGGCCGCGATCGGCGAGGTGCCCAGCCCCGCCAGACCCATCCGTCCTGGTCCTCGCGGCGGCGGAAACCGAGATCGCGCATCAGCCTGGCCACCGCCTCCGGTCGAAGCCCGAGCGAAGTGGCCAAAGCCGCATCGACCGGCTCGCCTTCCTTGGCGACCCGGACCTGGTGGGCGTGACGGGCGAGCCGCTCTGCCATGTCCACTCGGAGCATCTGTGGTCCGACGGCCCTGAAGCCCAAGCGTGACATGATGGCTTTCTGGTCGCCCTCGGGCGTTGCGACGACGACGCTGGCCGGCGCCGGCAGCTCCGGCATATTGTCGCCCGACGCGGAAGCGCGAAGGGCCGTGCGCCAGCGCGCAGCCTCCGGCTTCAGGACCGATGGCATGAAAAGATCGAGAGCGCCGATTCGAACGCCGAGAGCCGAGATCGCCCGTCTCTGGTCGCGATCGAGCGCGGCGAGCGCTTGCGCCACCTGCTCGCGCTCGACGATCCCGCCTTCGTCGACAAGCATGGCGAGGACCGATCGAACGGCTGCCGGAGTGGAGGGGTCCTGAGCGGCATGGCCCGCCGCCCGGAGCGAGGCGAGCGAGCGTTCGACCTGGTTGCGGACCCAGTCCTTGAGGCGCGCGATCACGGCCTCGCGACCTTTGTCTGAGACCCGCTCGATCCGACGATCGAGCAGAATTCGGGGGGACAGCAGATTCTTGCCCGGCCCCAGCCTTGCCACCTCGTGGCCGCGCCAGAGAATGGCGACCGGCGCTCCGGCCTCCGTTCGAAGCGAGAAATGGTCGTCGGTGTCGGCGACGAGGGCGCCCGCCCGTTTCTCATATTCGCCGGCGAGCCGGCGCTCGGCGGTGGCGAGAAGCATCTTCCGGTCGGCATGGCGGGCGGCCGGATCGACCTCGAAGCTGAAGCCCTGAAGCCTGCCGATCGCGTAGGAGCCGACGGTGACCTCACCCTCGGGGTCGATCAGGACCGGGAAGTCGCCGGTCCCCTTGCGGCCCAGATCGCGCATCAGGACCGAGGTCCGGCGGTCGACGAACCGCTGAGTCAGCCGGTCGTGAAGGGCGTCCGAAAGCTTTTCCTCAACCGCCATGGTACGGTCCGCCATGGCGACAGGGTCGGCAAGCCAGTCGGACCGGTGGGCGATATAGGCCCAGGTGCGCACCCCGGCGATGCGATCGGCGAGCGTGTCGATGTCGCCCTGGACATTGTCGAGTCTCGCGACCTGCTCCGAATACCACCCCTGAGGGATCCGACCTTCGCCCTCGCTGAGATGGAGATAGAGCCTCGCCACCAGCCGGGCATGATGTTCGGCCCCGGTCTTGCGGAAATCGGGAAGACCGCAGGCCGACCATAAGCGTCGCACTCGGTCGGCGCCGACGGCGCGAATCCTGATGTCCGGATCGCCGGCCAGGAACTTGAGGACGGCGAGATCGATGGCCTCCGGTGCGGCCCAGAGCGTTCGCCGGGCCGGACGTCGCTCGAGCGAGCGGATCAGTTCGTCGATACTGGCGAAATCCAGCTCGCTTTCACGCCAGTAAAGATGGTCGAGAGGCGCAAACCGATGCTCCTCGATGGCCTCGATCTCCTCGGGACGGAACTCTGCAAGGGCCTCGCCCTCCAGAGTCAGGCTTCCGAATGTCCCGTCGCGCTGATGGCGGCCGGCCCGGCCGGCGATCTGGGCCATCTCCGCCGGGGTGAGCCGGCGGCGCCGATGCCCGTCGAACTTGCCGAGACCCGCGAAGGCGACATGGTCGACATCCATGTTGAGGCCCATTCCGATCGCGTCCGTCGCGACCAGATAGTCGACCTCGCCGGCCTGATACATCGCGACCTGCGCGTTTCGTGTCCGCGGCGACAGCGCCCCCATGACGACCGCGGCGCCGCCGCGCATCCGGCGGAGCATCTCCGCAACCGCGTAAACCTGCTCGGCCGAGAAAGCGACGATCGCCGATCGCGGCGGCAAGCGCGAGAGTTTCGCAGGGCCGGCATAGCTCAGGGTCGAAAATCGCGGCCTGCCAATAATCTCCGCCTTCGGAAGGAGGTTGCGGATCATCGGCTTCAGGCTTTCGGAGCCCAGGATCATCGTTTCCTCGCGGCCGCGGGCGTGAAGCATTCGATCGGTGAAGACGTGGCCACGCTCGGGATCGGCACCGAGTTGGGCCTCGTCCAATGCGACAAAGGCGAATTCACGCCCCATCGGCATGCTTTCCGCCGTGCACAGGAACCAGCGCGCGTCGCGAGGAACGATTTTCTCTTCGCCGGTGACCAAGGCGACCTGATTGGCGCCTTTCAGCTTCACCATCCGGTCGTAGACCTCGCGAGCAAGCAGGCGCAGCGGGAAGCCGATCATTCCCGAGGAGTGAGCCGCCATGCGCTCGACAGCGAGGTAAGTCTTGCCGGTATTGGTCGGCCCGAGAATGGCCTTCAACGGCGCTCGGACGAGATCGCTCATCGCCGCTAGATCGGGCCCAACGAGGCAAAGCGCAACCTTTTCCGCCGCTTGCCCCATTTCTCCTTTCATCGTCGAAACGCGGCGCCTCGTCGCATGGGAGGGAACCTCGACGAATCCGTAATTTGACTTTAACCTCTTTTCTTCACAACCCTGTGCACCTGCCGAGCGGGGTGCGCGGCGGGGGGTTAATAACGCGCAAGGGGGCTCGACCGGCCTTGTACCAGTTCACCGACATGAGCGCGGGTCCGGGCAGCGGCACGGCTGCGATCGGTCTCGACCGTCCGCTCGGGCGATCTTCGGCACGGCCGGCTTTCGGCCAGAAGGTCGAGGATCTCCGAAGCCGCGCCGGCGATCTCGACCTGGTCGTCGATCTCGGTCAGCGGATCGGCTCGGCCGAATGGTTTCGTGGCTTCTTTACCTGCGCCGCCCTTTGCTATGCGGCCTGGTCATTTTATCCTGGAATTGCGCCGATCGCCGGCGCGTCTCCCGCGCCTTTTGGTGACGCGCAGTTCGATGAAGTCCGGGCGCTGGCGATCGCACCTCTGGCTTATGGCGCGGATACTGGCCGCCGGATGGCGCCGACCGACGCGGTCGAGCCACTGCCTGAAACGCCCGAACGACCGATCATCGATCTTCGCGCCACCCTGGGCCGCGGCGACGGGTTCGCACGGGTTCTCGAGCGCGCCGGCGTCGGCAGCGCCGAAGCCGACCGGGTTGCCACTCTCGTTGGCGAAGCGGTGCCGGTCACCGATTTGCGTCCCGGAACGGTCATCGATCTCACCCTCGGACGGCGACCCAACCGGCTCGTTGCACGGCCGCTCGACAGCCTGAGCTTCCGCGCCCGCTTCGATCTGAGGATCGAGGTCGCCCGGGTCGACGGCCAGCTTCAGCTAACCCGGATCCCGATCGCCGTCGACGAGACCCCGTTGCGGATCCAGGGGCGAGTCGGCGACAGCCTCTACAGGTCCGCGCGTGCCGCCGGCGTGCCGGCCCGGATCGTCGAAACCTATATTCGCGCTCTCGCCGGGCAGGTCAGTATCCCGTCCGGCCTCAAGTCCAGCGACCGCTTCGATATCATCATCGAGCATCGCCGTGCCGCCACCGGCGAAACCGAAACCGGCCAATTGCTGTTCGCCGGCCTCGATCGCTCGGGAAGCCGCGACCTGCAGATGATGCAGTGGACCGCCGATGGCCGCTCGCAATGGTTCGAAGCCTCAGGCGTGGGCCGCGAGAGCGGCGGCATGCAGGCACCGGTCCCGGGCCGAATCACGTCCAATTACGGCCTTCGAATGCACCCGATCCTGGGTTATTCGCGGATGCATCGCGGCATCGATTTCCGGGCCTCGCATGGAACGCCGATCGTCGCGACTACCGATGGCCGGGTGTCCCGAGCGGGCTGGGCCGGGGGTTACGGCCGACAGGTTCGCCTCAACCACGCCGGCGGCCTCACCACCTCTTACTCGCACATGAGCCGGATTTCCGTGCAACCGGGACAGTCGGTTCGGCGGGGCCAGGTGATCGGCCATGTCGGCTCGACCGGGCTCTCGACCGGCCCGCATCTCCATTACGAAGTCTATCGCAATGGCGCCCACGTGAACCCGCGCTCGGTCCGCTTCACGACCCGGGCGCAATTGTCGGGTGGCGATCTCGCCAGCTTCCGCAGCCGGCTTCGCGGGCTGCTCGCAACGCCGGTCGGCGCCGCTCGGAACGAGCAACAGGCCGCGGCGCCCGCGCCAGCGCCGAGCACCGCCCCCTAGATCTTGATCGTTTCAGGCTGATCGAGCGCGCAGGCTTGCGCCGCGATTGGACGGCTCGCACGTAGAAGCGGGGCCGCGCTTCGACCCCGCTCCACCTTTATCAAGAGAGGCAAGACCG
>DAINCA010000088.1:5619-7764 GCA_036732645.1 Allosphingosinicella sp. | reverse complement strand
TCTTCTCGATCTCCGGCAACCTCGCGACGCAATATCCGCAGGCGGTCGGCTGGGCGATGGCCAGCGCGATCAAGGGAGACAGCCGGATCGCCGCGACCTGGATCGGCGATGGTGCGACGGCGGAAGGCGATTTCCACAACGCGGTCACCTTTGCCGGCGTCTACCGCGCCCCGGTGATCCTGAACGTCGTCAACAACCAGTGGGCGATCTCGACCTTCTCCGGCATTGCAGGGGCGGATCTGACCACCTTCGCTGCCCGGGCGGTGGGTTATGGCATCGCCGGCCTTCGGGTGGACGGAAACGACGCCTTGGCGGTCTATGCCGCAACGCGATGGGCAGCCGATCGCGCTCGCAGCAATCTTGGGCCCACGCTGATCGAATTGTTCACTTACCGGGCGGAAGGACACTCGACCTCGGACGATCCGACCGCGTACCGGCCGCAGGGCGCGGGCGCCAAGTGGCCGCTGGGCGATCCGATCGAGCGGTTGAAGCGCCACTTGATCGAGCTCGGCGCGTGGGACGACGAGCGCCACAACCAACTCCAGGAGGATCTCTCGGCGGAGGTGCGTTCCGCCCAGAAGGAAGCGGAGAAACAGGGCACGCTCGGCAGTGGCCATTTCGAAAATATCGATTCGATGTTCGAAGACGTCTTCGAGACGGTGCCATGGCATCTCGCGGAGCAACGCGATTCGGCCCACGAAGAAGCGAAAGCGCGCCGAAAATGACTGTCATGAACATGATCGAGGCGCTGAACGACGCCCATGACGTGATGATGGCGCGCGACGACAATATCGTCGTCATGGGCGAGGACGTCGGCTTTTTCGGCGGAGTGTTCCGGGTGACCGCCGGTCTTCAGGCGAAATATGGCCGAACCCGGGTGTTCGACACGCCGATCGCCGAAGGGGGTATCGTCGCCGCCGGGATCGGAATGGCCCTCTACGGCCTCAAGCCCGTCGCCGAGATCCAGTTTGCCGACTACATCTTTCCGGGCTTCGACCAGATCTTCTCCGAAGCGGGTCGTATCCGTTACCGGACCGCCGGCGAATGGTCGGTTCCGATGGTCATCCGGTCGCCGTATGGCGGCGGCATCTTCGGCGGCCAGACCCATAGTCAGTCGCCGGAAGCCTTTTTCGCCCACATGCCGGGCATCAAGACGGTCATTCCGTCCAATCCTCATGATGCGAAGGGCTTGCTGATCGCGGCGATCGAGGATCCGGATCCGGTGGTCTTCTTCGAGCCCAAGCGGATCTACAACGGTCCTTTTGACGGATTTTACGAGCGTCCGGTCACGCCCTGGGCGAAGCATCGCCACGCGGAAGTACCGGAAGGCCATTATGTCGTTCCCCTCGGCAAGGCCTCGATCGCGCGTGAGGGGGAGGCGGTGACGATCATCGCTTACGGCACGATGGTGCACGTCGCCTTGGCCACGGCCGAGGTTGAAGGCGTGGATGCCGAAGTGATCGATCTAAGGACTATCGTTCCTCTCGACATCGAGACGATCGAGGAATCGGTGAAGAAGACCGGCCGCTGCATCGTCCTTCACGAGGCGACCCGAACGGCGGGCTTCGGTGGCGAACTGGCGGCCCTCGTGCAGGAGCGCTGTTTCTATCATCTCGAAGCGCCGGTTCAGCGGGTCACTGGTTACGACACCCCTTATCCGCATTCGATGGAATGGACCTATTTCCCGGGGCCGGCGCGGCTTGCTCGCGCGCTGAAGGCCGTACTGGAGGACTGACCGCAGATGGCGCGTTTCGAATTCAAGCTTCCCGACATCGGCGAAGGAATCGCCGAGGCCGAAATCGTGGCCTGGCACGTCCAGGTTGGCGATCAGGTCGCCGAGGATCAGCAGATCGCCGACATGATGACCGACAAGGCTACGGTCGAAATGGAATCGCCGGTTGCGGGCAAGGTGCTCGAGATTGCCGGCGAGGTCGGAGACCAGATTCCGATCGGCAGCGTGCTGATCGTGCTGGAGATCGAAGGCGAGGCGCCGGTCGAGGAGCAAGCCGAGCAGCCGATCGCGGACGGCATGGCCGAAATTCCGGAGGCCCTTGAAGAGGTCGTTCCCGACGAAGAACCGGCGGCGGAAACCTCGCCTTCCCGTGAGGCTCCGGCCGAGGAGAAAGCCGAAAATCGGCTGGCGGT
>DAINCA010000088.1:4195-5519 GCA_036732645.1 Allosphingosinicella sp. | reverse complement strand
TCCCGGCAGGACGAGGAGATCAAGGTGGTCGGCCTTCGCCGCCGGATCGCCGAGAACATGCAGGAGACGAAGCGCCGGATTCCGCACTTCACCTATGTCGACGAGGTGGACGTTACGGCACTCGAACAGACGCGGTCGATGATGAACGCCGACCGCGGCTCACAGCCCAAGCTGACCTTGTTGCCCTTCCTCATTTCAGCGATGTGCCGGGTGCTGCCCGAATATCCGCAAATCAACGCGCGCTTCGACGATGATGCCGGGACTATCCTTCGCTCCGGCGCGGTTCACATGGGGATGGCAACGCAGACCGATAATGGCCTGGCCGTGCCGGTCATCCGAAACGCGGAGCGGCGCGATGTCTGGGAGCTGGCGGCCGAAATCCTCCGTCTCGCGGAAGCGACCCGCGCCGGCAAAGCCAGCCGCGACGAATTGAGCGGATCCACCATCACCATTTCCAGCCTCGGACCGATGGGCGGGATCGTCTCGACCCCCGTGATCAATCGGCCCGAAGTGGCAATCATCGCCGTCAACAAGGTCAAGGAGATGCCCGTCGTCGTCGAGGGTGAGCTCGAAATTCGAAAGATGATGAATCTGTCCTTGTCCTGCGACCATCGGGTGGTCGACGGATGGGACGCCGCAAGTTTCATCCAGGACTTGAAGAAGCTGCTCGAAAACCCGCTTCGGTTGCTGTCGATGCGCTAAGAAGCCGATCCCGGCCGCTGGTGAAGCAAAGCCGGGTAGCCGCGGTAAGTGCGTTCTTCAAAAACCGAATAACCAAGCTTTTGAGCAACCCGAATGGACGGGGCGTTGTCGCTGTGGATGAGGCAGACCGTCCGATGGGTGGCGAATTTCCGTTCCATCCAGACCAAGGCTGCGTTGGCCGCTTCGGTGGCGTAGCCGCGTCCTTGCGCCCAGCCCGCCAATGACCATGCCGCTTCCGGCACGTCATCGAAGCCGGGACCGAGATTTCTCCGAAAGTCGCCGAGACCGGCCTCCCCAATGAAGCGGCCGCTGGCCTTCTCCTCGATGGCGAACAGTCCATAACCAAGAACGACCCAATGCCCGATCTGCCGAAGCAAGCGGGTCCAGGCCTCATCGCTGCTCATCGGTCCCCTTTCCGAGTATCGGAAGGTTTCGGGATCGGCCGTCAAGGCGACATAATCGTCGAAGTCGCTCGCGTCAGGTGGTCGCAGAACCAGGCGTTCGGTCTCGATTCGAACAGCCGGAATTGCCATCTTTTCACCCACTGGAAACGGCGCCGGGGCCAGACGCCGCGCTAAAGGACTGCCTCGTCCCATTAGCGTCCTCCCCAGTTTTCAGAAAG
>DAINCA010000088.1:0-4095 GCA_036732645.1 Allosphingosinicella sp. | reverse complement strand
GTGACGGCAAGGCAGGGGCTTGCGTTCATCAGACGATCTGGGCCGCATTGTTGCTGTCGACAGTCATGATGCCGACCGTGCTGCTGAAGGTGCCGATGGTCATCAAGGCGGCGGCGAGGGCGTAGAGGCTCTTGCGGAACATATTCGGTCTCCCGATTGCAGTTCGCCGCGGCAGGATTGCCGTGGCAGAACCTGATTAGCCGGGACCGCACCGGCCATCCTGAGGCACGTCTGGAAACATGCTGACCCAGTTTCTTTCCAGAATTGCCGAAATTCGACCGATCCTCATCCTCGTCGAAACCGCGACGAGTCTGTGATAATCAGATCGCCCCGGCCTCTGAGGCTGGCGGCGTGGCGCGTCGAAAGGCCGAATGGATGTCGACCGAGAGCAAACTGGAGACTCACCTGGCCTTCGGTGATTTCGTCATCGACCGCGCCGATGAAAGAGTCCTCGGCCCCGAAGGGCCGCTGAAGCTCGGCCACAAGGCCTATCGAGTCCTGCTTGCGCTCGCGGAGCAGGACGGGCGGCTCCTCACCAAGGACGCCCTATTCACATCCGTCTGGGACGGAATGATCGTCAGTGAGTCCGCCTTGACGTCGACGATCAAGGAATTGCGACGCGCACTTGGTGATGAATCTCGCACACCTACCTACATCGAAAGCGTTTACGGCCGGGGTTATCGGCTCATTGCGCCGGTTCGTACCGCCGATGGCGCGGCCAAGCCATCTCGCAAGACCCCTGTTTCAAATTCTGAGCACGACAGGGATCGCGGACCTGCCGCCAGCCGGCCTCCCTTGGTGCTGGTATCAACGTTCGACGATTCCGCCGTTCGAGCCCGCCATCCTTATTGTGCCGCTGAGCTGCGTGAAGAGGTCCTGTTGAGCCTCGCACGTTTCCGTGAAATCCAGCTGGTCGCGGACGACCGGCCTGAAGAAGAGGCGGCCAGCAGCCGACGCTCGGAGCGTGGCTATCAGCTCACCGCCCGACTCCTTCCGGACGGTGAAGGCGTCAAGGTGATTGCTCGTGCCAAGCGCTTGGGAGACGGTGTCGTCGTCTGGGCGGAGACCATGTCGCTCGCCGATACCGGCACCGCCGGTGGGGTCGAAAAGATTGTCCGTCAGATTGTCGGCGCGGCACTGCCTGCAGTCGACGAAGACGTATGGCTTGGCCTCCCGGAGGAGACTGGTGACCTCTACGACAGCTATCTCATCGCGAAACGCCGTTCGTTCGCGGCATCAAGCTTCCAGGAGGCGAAAGCGGCGGCCGCGACTCTGGAAAGGATCATATCGGAGCGGCCCGATTTCGCCCTCGCTTACCCGCCGCTCGTCCGCCTCTATAATACCGACTTCGGCTACACGGGACTTGGCTCCACCGGCTCCAAAGAGCGCGACCAAGCGCTGAGCCTGGCCAAAATCGGCCTCGCCGCCGACCGCGGCAACGTCAACGCTTATACGGTCCTCGGATTTTGCTACCTCTGGCACGGCCAGCGGGGGCCAGCCCGCAACTGCTTCGACCAGGCATTGACTTTAAACCCCTACAACCACGTCCGCCTTCAGGAATGCGCTACGGCGAGCATGTACATGGGTGACCTTTCCGGCGCCCGTGGTCTGATGGATCGAGCGGCGGAGCTCAACCCGCTCCACGACGATACTTTCTATGAGGATTATGGTCGCCTGCTGCTGATCGGGGGCGATTATCAGGCAGCCCTGGAGGCGTTGTTGTCGGTGGTCAGCGGGACGATCTGGGTCGATCTCTATCGCGCGGTCTGCTCCCTTCGTCTCGGCCCCGAGGATGGCCATCAGACCTTCTCCCAGTGGCGTGAACGCGTGGAAGCCCATTGGCACGACCCCATTGGACCCAGCGCCGAAGACCTTGCGGAATGGGTGAGGCGGCATCATCCCCTTCCAGACGAGGCAGGGAGGGCCTTCTTCGCCGATGTGGATTCGGCGTTGGGACTGGTTGCACCGCCGACCCTTAAAGCTGAGCCGCGAGGGCGCGAATGAAGCATGTATCCGGGGGCGCCGTCGGACGTCGCACGGGAACATCCATCGTCAATGCCGCAGCAAGACAGGCGCGGGCATCGCCGCGTTTGAGCTCGACGTGAAGCTGCTGAAGCCGCCGGAAGGTGGCCTCATGGACCAGGCCCTCGGCCAGGCAGGCGCCCTCGATCATCGGCCAATCGCGATCCTGGAAATGGATCTGGTGGACCAATGAGCGGATCCGACGAGCCATCGCCGGAGTGACGATCCGCGCCCTGCAAGCGGCGATCAACGTCGCCCGCACTTCCACCATCGGGACCGTTAGAGGCGCCCAGCGAAGCCGCTCGTCGGTATGGATCAAGGCGACTTCGTCGTCGCCGACCAGCAGTCCGTTCCGATAAGCGCGAAAGATGACACCGACCCCAATCATCCCGAAACGGTGAAGCTCCGCTGCTCGCAACGCGCCCATGCTGGCGGCTCCGAATATCAATGTTCCTTGAGCCATCACCTGCAACAGCTCCTTGTGCCAGGGCGCCGGTCGGGAATCGAAGAAACCATCGATCAGGCAAAGCCGAGCCGGCGGCCTTTCAATGAGGGCAAGAATGTCGCCTGCGGAGGCGGGAGAGCGCCATTCGAACCCGGTCCCGGTCCGATCTGCGGGCGGCAGCGAAGGACCGACGAAAACTGGAATTGGCGCCACCGTCATGACATTATCGGCCGGCGCCGGCGAACGAGCGATCCGAGGCCGCACACGAAAGCGCGCACGACGCTCAGTCCAGTCGGCTGAGCGAGGTCGACGATGGCGATCTGATCGTAACCGGCCTCTTCCAGTGCCTTCGCAAGTTCAGCGACTCCGAAGGGGCCAGAGGCGATCTCAGTAAAATCCACGCCGTCCATGTCGGGGGGCAGCGGAAAGCCGAAGGCGATCTGGATCGCCTTCGTGTCGGCGACATAATCGGACGGCATGAGATCGTCGCGGGCCCCGGCGATATAGGTGGCTCGTCCTTGAATGGCTTCGGCGAGCGCCTTGAACAAGGCGATCTCAGGCATTGGATGGCAGCCTCGACCCTGAATCGCCCGATACGCGCTACCGTCCTTGGCGTGATCGTTTATTTCGCAGGCAAAGACGGGCGAGCCGGTGATGGACGGCACATGATAACAGCGGACAAAGGCGCCCGTGGACGCGATACGCTCGCGCAAGAGGCGTAGCCAATCGAACGGTGCGCTATCCAGGTCGACCGTGGATTCCATCGCGGTCAGGAGCCCCGCCGCCTGCCATTCGATCACCGAATCCCGTTCGATGAGTTCCTGGAGCGCGGTCGCGATGGCCTCGTCGCGCGTGGCGGCGGTTGCGACGCCGTTGCTGGCGCGGTCGAACAAGGAGGGTATATTGCGGGTGAAATCAAGCGAGATGAGATCGAGCGGCAAGTAGATCCGGTCGCTCCCGAGGAGGTTCTCGCATTCAACCCACCGGATTGTGTCGCGCCCATCGGGGGGGCGATCGCGATTGGCGGCGAAGTCTCCAAGGGAAGGCGGGCGGTTGCGCTCCGGAAGCGAGTTGAAGCTGCAGTGCCTCGCGTCAGAGCTGAAGGTCTCCGCCGAGTGACTCTCCACCGCTTCGAGCAATGCCCCGAGCTGGGCTTCAGCGTCGGTTGCGCCTTTGCCTTGGTGGACGCTGAGCGCACGGCTCATCGGCCTTACCGCTTGCCAGACCGGAAGGCCGATCCGGTCGAGACGAGTCACGTCAGCGAGACGCGTAACCCCGGCGGCCTCGGCAGCGGCCCTGGCGAGGGGCAGCAATTGATCGGCTGGAACCGACCGCGCCGGATCGGACGGACCCAGCGGTTCCATGAGCGAACGGGAACTCCGGTGAGGCGACTAGTTCACTTGCCCGGTATTCATCGGCCCGAAGCTGGCGCTGTCAATTTGGACGGCTTGATACCAGGTATGCGGCGAGTCCCTGATTTCCTTGAACTTGGCTGCGACTTCTTCAACCCCGGCCTTCTTCTGCGGATTGCCGTGGGTCGCATCCGGATCGTAAGTGAGCAGCCTTCCGGTCGTCAGGTAATAGACACCATTCTTTTCGATCAGGAACTTAGTCATGATAGCCCCCTT
>DAINCA010000087.1:0-7780 GCA_036732645.1 Allosphingosinicella sp. | reverse complement strand
CGGCCTGGGAAATCTCGCGATGATGTCAGTTTCGCGCGGGACGGAGAATCGCTCGGCCTCGATCCGCGACAGCGACATCAGGTCCTCGACGAGATCCCGCATCCTTTTTGCTTCCACCGACATGATGTTCAGGAAGCGCTTGCGAGTCGCCGCATCGGCGGCGTCCTCATCCTCGAGCGTCTCGAGGAACCCGAGGAGGCTTGCCAGCGGGGTCCTGAGCTCGTGGCTGGCATTGGCGACGAAGTCCGCCCGCATCTGCTCGATGGCCCGGGCGCCGCTGAGATCGGTTAGACGGACGAGAATACCCTCCGGCTGAAGCGGGGTGACGGTCATCGACCAGAGGCTATCCGCGTCCCCCAGGCCGACCAGCTCTATGTCCACATCCTCTCCATCGGTCCCATCGTCGCTGCGTGGGGCGCTTAGCCGCTCGGCGGCGGCCGGGTGTCTGATCGCCAGTCGGACGTCGCCGCCTTCGATATGTTCGCCAAGCAGGATCCGGGCAGCCCGGTTGGCAAGCAGGACCCGGCGATCGCGAACGATCATCAGTGGAGTGTCGACGGCGTTCAACAGGTCCGTCACGTCTGGGAGGAGGCGGTCGTCACTTGTGCTTTGGCTCGTCGAGCTGTTCGTCGATTCTCCGTCACTCGGCGCAATCGCGAAAGCCGCCATTCCGGCCAGCAAGGCCAACAAGGCGGCCGTCGGCGTCGCGCCGATCCAGATGGCGGCCCCAACGCCGGCGGCGCCCACCAATAGGGCAGTGGCAATTCGGCGGATGGACGGGTCCATTCCTCGTCTCTACGCGTCGATCCGCCGCCCGCGCTACCCCGGCAGGGTGTCAGATGCCGGATCCGGGAGTGCCCTCAGGTCGGCCCGTCGATCGTACCGCGAAGCGCCCGAGGCCCGGCTGGTGCATCGACGTTGAACTCGATCCTTGCGCCGCAGAATCTTCACGACCTTATTGTCAGGACCCATTCTCCCCGCCAGTGGCGCTTGCATCACGCCGTAGGCGCCGCCATCTCCGCCCCATGACGATACCGCCGCTCAAGGCCATGATCATCCCGGTCACCCCGCTTCAGCAGAATTGCGGTCTCATCTGGTGCACCGAGACGATGAAAGGCGCCTTCACCGACCCCGGCGGAGATCTCGATCGGCTGAAAGCGGCCGCGGCCGCGCAGAATGTGACGATCGAGAAACTGCTCCTGACCCATGGTCATATCGATCATTGCGGATCGGCCAAGATCCTGGCCGAAGAGCTGGGAGTCGCGATCGAAGGGCCGCACGAGGCGGACCGTTTCTGGATCTCGCGGCTCGAAGATGACGGCCGCGCTTATGGCATCGACGGCAGGACCTTCGAATCCGACCGCTGGCTGGAGAATGGCGATCAGGTGACGGTCGGCAAGCTCGTCTTCGACGTCTATCACTGCCCTGGCCACACCCCGGGCCATGTCGTCTTCCATCATCCGGCCTCGCGGCTGGCGATCGTCGGGGACGTCCTTTTCCAGGGATCGATCGGCCGGACCGATTTCCCGATGGGCAATCACCAGGACCTGATCGACGCGATCACCAATCGGCTCTGGCCGCTCGGCGACGAGACCGCCTTCGTCCCAGGCCATGGACCGATGAGCACTTTCGGGCAGGAGCGTCGGACCAATCCGTTCGTGGCGGACCGGGTGCTCGGTCGCTAGTTCGAAGCCGCGCTTTGGAGGGGAGAGACGTCGAATCCGCCGCGGATCGGCGGGCTCTGATAGGACAGGATGATCGCATAGATCCCGAGGCCCAAGAGAACGATCCAGCTGAGCGTGATTCCGCCGACCCGAAGCGGGTTGGCTCCCGGCCGGTCCATCCCGAAGGCATGGGCGATCCGTGCCAGGATGAACAGGATGGCCGCGCCCCACAGCCACAGGTCGCCGCCGGTGCCGAACTCGAGCAGGACGAGCAGGATCAGGAAGATCGGGACGTTCTCGGAGAAATTGCCGTGCGCCCGAATTCGGCGCTGAAGAATCTCGTTGCCGCCGTCGCCGACCCCGATCTTGAGCGGACGCCGCAATCGGCTGACCCTTAGGCTGAGCCAGACATGAAGAATCGCGGCGGCGCCGGCGATCGTGAGCGAGATCGGCATAATCATCGAACAAAAACCCCCTGAGAGCAGAGTCGCACGACCGTCAGCGGCTTGCAACGGCTCGCGAAATCGCTATAGGCGGCGCCTTCATGCGAGAGCACCAGGCCGCGAGGCCAGCGGCCTACCCAGCCGTTGACCATTGGCCCCGCGCTCGCCACATCAGTCAACCGATTTGATTGGAACAGGTGCCACCATGGCGGTCCCCAAAAGAAAAACGTCGCCTTCGAAGCGGAACATGCGCCGCAGCCACGACGCGCTGAAGCCGACACAGTATCAGGAATGCCCGAATTGCGGAGAGCTCCGCCTGCCGCACAATCTGTGCGTTAGCTGCGGCCACTACAAGGGTCGTGAAATCCTGAAGACCGAGGCGTAAGACGCCGCGAGCTTCGTAGAGGAGAAGGTCACTGGTGGGCAGCGGGCCACGAATCGCAATCGACGCGATGGGTGGCGATACCGGCCCAGCCGTGATGGTGGCTGGGGCGGCAAGAGCGCATCAGCGCCGGGCCGACCTGAGCTTTTTGATGTTCGGCGACCGTTCCGCGATCCAGTATGAGATCGACAAGTTCGACGGCTTCGCCGAGGCCTGCAAGATCGTCCATTGCGACGACGTCATCTCCGGCAGCGAGAAACCCAGCCAGGCCCTCCGTCGCGCCAAGACGACGTCGATGGGAAGAGCCATCGCGGCGGTGAAGGCCAATGATGCTCAGGCTGCGGTCTCCGGCGGCAATACCGGTGCGCTCATGGCGATGGCCAAGGTCGCACTTCGGACGATGCCGGGAATCGATCGGCCGGCGCTTGCCGCGCTCCTTCCGACGCTCGGTGACAATGATCTCGTCATGCTGGATCTCGGCGCGAACACCGACTGCGACGTTCAGAATCTCGTCCAGTTCGCGGTGATGGGCGCCGCTTATGCCCGAGTCGTGCTCGATCTCGAACGGCCGCGGGTGCAATTGCTCAATATCGGCACCGAGGAGCTCAAGGGGACGGGCGAACTCAAGCAGGCGGCGTCGATCCTTCGGGCCGCGACCGATCTCGGCATGCGCTTCGACGGATTCATCGAGGGCGACAAGATTTCGCGCGGCGAGGTCGATGTCGTCGTGACCGACGGATTTTCGGGGAACATCGCCCTCAAATCGGTCGAAGGTACCGCCCGATTCGTCACCGATCTGCTCCGCCGGGCGTTCACCAGCTCGGTAAGGTCCAAGATCGGTTTTCTGATTTCGCGGCCGGCGACGGAGCTGCTTCGTCACCATCTCGACCCGAACAATCATAATGGCGCCGTCTTCCTCGGCCTAAATGGCCTGGTCGTGAAGAGCCATGGCAGCGCCAGCGACAAGGGGGTCGCCAACGCGATCCGGGTGGCAGCCCGAATGGTGCGCGAGGATCTGACCCGGAAGATCACCGACGATTTGGCCCGGGTTTCCGCCCAAAGCGAGCCGGTGGCGGCGAAATGAGCCGGCGCTCGATCATCGCCGGGACGGGCTCGGCCTTGCCGCCACGGCGGGTCACCAACACTGAACTCGCGGAGCGGGTCGATACGACTCACGAATGGATCGTCGAGCGGACCGGAATCGAGGCGCGCCATATCGCCGGAGACGGCGAGACCACCGCTACCTTGGCCACTGAAGCCGCCTTGAAGGCGATCGCAGCGGCCGGGCTCAGGGCCGATCAGATCGGTCTCATCGTCCTTGCCACAGCGACGCCCGATCAGACCTTCCCGGCGAGCGCGACCCGCGTCCAGACGGCTCTAGGGATCGACGATTGTATCGCCTTCGACGTCCAGGCGGTGTGCACGGGATTCCTCTACGCGCTGTCGATCGCCGACAACATGCTCAAGGGAGGCATGGCCGATCATGCTTTGGTCATCGGGTCGGAGACGTTCAGCCGGATCCTCGATTGGGAGGATCGGGCGACCTGCGTCCTTTTCGGCGATGGCGCCGGCGCTGTCGTCCTCAAGGCCGAGGAAGCCGATGACCAGGGAATCCTGGCGACCCGGCTTCACGCCGACGGCCGCCACAACGATCTGCTCTACGTCGACGGCGGCGTCTCGACCACCGGCACGGTCGGCAAGCTTCGCATGAAAGGCAAGGAGGTCTTCCGCCACGCGGTGGTGAACCTTGCCGACGTCCTTAATGAGACCCTGACCGCCGCCGGGCACCGAGCCGAGGAAGTCGACTGGGTGGTCCCTCACCAGGCCAACAAGAGGATTCTCGACGCCACCGCCAGGAAGCTCGGCCTCGATCCGGCTCGGGTGATCGTGACCGTCGATCAGCATGCGAACACGTCGGCGGCATCGGTTCCGCTCGCGCTCGACGTGGCCGTCAGGGACGGGCGCATTCAGCGCGGCGATCTTCTCGTCCTGGAAGCCATGGGCGGCGGCTTCACGTGGGGCGCCGCGGTCGTCCGATACTGATACCGTGGATGTGCTGGATTGCGCTCAAGGGCTAGCTGGACTAATGTTTGCTATTGGAACGGGAGGGGCATACCTCATGGCTGACGCAGGAACGATTAGGAAGCCGACCGTGGGCACGCTGACGCGTGCGGATCTGTCGGACATCGTTCACCGGGAAATCGGGCTTTCCCGTGCCGATTCGGCCGGGATCGTCGAACGCATCCTTCACCACATGTGCGCCGCTCTCTCGGAAGGTCAGAATGTGAAGATTTCCGGGTTCGGAAGCTTCATCCTTCGCGACAAAGGCGAGCGGATCGGCCGCAACCCAAAGACGGGCGTCGAAGTCCCGATCGCGCCGCGTCGGGTGCTCACTTTCCGCGCCTCACAGGCGATGCGCGAGCGGGTTGCCGGCGCGGACTGAAACGGCTGATGGCCGAGCCGATCCGCAAGAGCGAACACGCCTTCCGGACCATCGGTGAGCTTGCCGAAGATCTGAACGTCCCCCAGCATATCCTGCGTTACTGGGAGACGCGTTTCCCCCAGCTCCGCCCGCTGCAACGCGCCGGGAACCGGCGTTATTACCGCCCCGACGACGTCGCCTTGGCGAAGCGGATTCACCGGCTTCTCAATCAGGAAGGCTATACGATCCGCGGGGTCCAGCAATTGCTGGCCAAGGGCGAAGGCGCCCCCGCCGAGCAGGCTCCGGCCGCGCCTCTGCCGGCACGGGAGACTTCCGGCGTGCAATTGGAGGAACTGAGGCAGTTGCGGGATCTTCTCGCCCGCGCGCTCGAGGACAGCGCCTTCTGAGTCCGATCCAGGGTGGTTGTGACCGGGGCGTCCTGGACGCTCAATGCCCTTCCTGATCAGGACCCAGCTCGGGATCGAGGTCTCTTGGCCTGACCAGGGTTTCGAGTTGGCCAACCGCTTCGGAAATGTCTGCCCATCCGTCGATGGGCAGATGAATTTCCGCAAGCGTCGCGGTCGGATATTTGACGGCGACTTCATCGCGCAAGCCGTTGCTGTCATCGCGGGTGAGAAACATGGCCAAGAGCTCGAGCCCGGGGTTGTGGCCGACGATCAGCAGCCGCTCGGTCTTGTCGTCAGTCTCGCGAACGACGTCGAGCAGCGTATTGAGCGAAGCCAGATAGAGCCGCTCGTCATAATCGGGTTGGATTGGCCGGCCATAGCCATCGACCACATCTTCTATGGTTTCCACGACTCGCACCGCAGGCGAGGCGATGACCCGATCGAAGCCCAGATGCCGATTGCGCATCTCTTGCCCGATCGTCTTCGCGGCCTTCCGGCCGCGCCGGTTGAGCGGCCGATCGAAATCCCGAGCGACCGGGTCGTTCCAGCCGGATTTAGCGTGTCTGAGCAGGGTCAGTATCTTCATTCGATCGTTCGTACTGCGGGGTTTCAGCGGATGACAGTCGCGACCTTACCCGATCGATGGCATCGGCGAGATGAACGCGGGAGACGGAGACTCCCGGCGGGAATGCATTGAGCAGCCGGGAAGGCGTCGCCGCCGACAGCAGAACGAACATTCCGCGGTCCTGCTGGCGACGGATCAGCCGACCGAAGGCCTGCGCCAACCGCGCCCGAACGACACGGTCGTCATAAGCCGATCCGCCGCCGGCGGCCCGCCTCGCCGCATGAAGCACCGTGGGCCGCGGCCAGGGCACGCCTTCCATCACCACGAGGCGAAGGGATTCCCCAGGCACGTCGACCCCGTCCCGAAGCGCGTCGGTCCCGAGCAAGGAGGCGCGTGGGTCGTCGCGGAAGATGTCGACCAATGTGCCGGTGTCGATCGGATCGACATGTTGGGCGTATAGAGCCAGGCCCGCACGCGCCAGTCGATCGGCGATCCGCGCATGGACGGCCCGCAGGCGCTGGACGGCCGTGAACAAGCCCAAAGTTCCCCCTTCGGCGGCCTCGATCAGGCGGGCATAGGCCCCCGCCAACGCGGCCGAATCGCCTTTCCTGACGTCGGTGACGATCAGGACCTCGCTGTTTGCGGCATAATCGAACGGGCTCGCCGCCTCGAAACGGGCGGCCGCGGCGGGCAGATGACAAGCGCCGGTCCGGGCCTCCGCCGTCGCCCAATCGTCACCTCCGCGAAGGGTCGCCGAGGTGACGAGCACACCGTGCGCCGGCTTCAGGACGGTCTCCGCCAGAGGCCGGGTTGGATCGAGCCAGCGGCGATGAAGGCCGACATCATATTCGCGGCCCTCGACCCGCTCGACTGCCAGCCAGTCGACGAAGTCCGGATCTGCGGGGCCGCCGATCCGTGACGCCAAGGCGATCCAGCCTTGAAGCGTCTGGACCCGCCAGCCAAGGCCGCCAATGGCGCCTTCGACCCGGGCCCGCGCCTGCGGGTCCAGCCAGTCCGGGCAATCCTCGATCACCGCCTCGAGCCGCTTGCCAAGAGCGATGAGCGGCCGAGCGAGAAGCTCGAGCGCCTCGACCGCCGGTGCGGCCGCGTCGACCATATCGGGATCCGGCTCCGCCAGTTCGGTTTCGATACCGTAGCCGGCGTCCTGGGCGGAGGCCCGGGCGTAGACGCTGCCTCGGACGGCCGCGAGCAATTTCTCGATCGGGCCGAACGCCAGTCCTTCGCCGAGCCTCTGAAGCCAGCCTTCGCCAGGCAGAGCCGAAGCCATCTGCACGGCCGTTTCGAGGGCCAGTCCGCCGGCTTCGTCATAGGAAGCGACGTCCATCAGCCGGGCGGCAAGGCCGCGGCGGCGGCCTCGCGATTTGCCTTCAGGTCCGAGGATCCAGCGCCTGAGCTCGATCGTCTCCTGCCCGGTCAGGGCCGCGCCGAAGGTGGAATCGGCGGCGTCGAACAGATGATGGCCCTCGTCGAACACGATCCGGGTCGGCGGGTTGCCGCCATCGCGCCCGCGCGCCGCATTGATCATCACCAATGCATGGTTGGCGATGACCAGATCGGCGTCCTGGCTGGCGCGAGTCGAACGCTCGATGAAGCATCGGCGGTAATGCGGGCAGCCGGCATAGACGCATTCGCCGCGTCGATCGGTGAGGGCGGTCGCTCCCGCGCGGCGGAACAGGCTGGTCAGCCAGCCGGGCAGATCACCGCCGACCATGTCGCCGTCACGGCTGTAGGCGGCCCAGCGCGCCACCAATTGGGCAAGCACCGCCGCGCGTCCGGCAAAGCCGCCCTGGAGCGCGTCTTCCAGGTTGAGCAGGCACAGATAGTTTTCCCTGCACTTGCGGATCACGACTTAGCGGCGGCGCTGCTCATCGTCCGC
>DAINCA010000086.1:0-7783 GCA_036732645.1 Allosphingosinicella sp. | reverse complement strand
CGCCGCGACGATCGCGTCGGCCATTGACAGCGGGCCGCGCAGTTCGTCGATCCGGCTCAGAATCCTTGCGAGTTCGTCCGGCTCGTTGACCGCCCAGCCCTTCTGAGGCGCAAGCCGCACGCGGGCGCCATTGGCGCCGCCACGGTGATCCGAGCGGCGATAGGTGGAGGCGGACGCCCAGGCGACCTTGACCAGCTGGCCGACGCTGAAGCCGGCGTCGAGGATCCGGCTCTTGAAGTTAGCAACGTCACCATCGGACGGCATGTTGCCGGCCGGCACCGGATCCTGCCAGATGAGATCTTCGTCTGGAACTTCCGGCCCGAGGTACCGGGCCCGCGGCCCCATGTCTCGGTGGGTGAGCTTGAACCAGGCGCGTGCGAACGCGTCCTTGAACGCCTCGTGATCGTTGCGGAACCGCTCGGCAATCTCGCGGAACTCGGGATCTTCCTTGAGCGCGATGTCGGCCGTCGTCATCATCGTCGGCACGCGTTTGTTGGGATCGTGCGCCGCCGGAGCCATATCCTCCGGCTTCTGGTTGATCGGCTGCCATTGCTTGGCACCGGCGGGGCTTCTCACCAGCTCATATTCGTAGTCGAGAAGCAGCCGGAAATAATTTTCCGACCATTGGGTCGGCGTGTTCACCCAGCTCCCTTCGATGCCGCTGGTGATCGTGTGTTCGCCGAACCCGCTTTCGTGCGCGCTCGCCCAGCCCAGACCCTGCAAGGCAATGTCGGCCGCTTCCGGCGCCGCATCGACGAGACTCGGGTCGCCGGCGCCATGGGCCTTGCCAAAGGTGTGGCCACCGGCCGTCAAAGCGAGGGTTTCCTCCGGGTTCATCGCCATTCTCTCGAAGGTGATCTTGATGTCTCGTGCCGATTGAAGCGGATCGGGGACTCCGCCCGGTCCCTCCGGATTGACGTAGATGAGGCCCATCTGGATCGCCGCCAGCGGATGCTCGAGCTCCAGTTCGCGATCGGGCTGGATACGCGTCTCCGCGCCCTCGCTGACCCATTTCTCCTCTGCGCCCCAGTAAATATCGCGCTCCGGCTCGAACACGTCCTGCCGGCCGCCGCCGAACCCGAACACCGGACCGCCCATCGATTCGATCGCCACGTTGCCGGCGAGAATGAAGAGGTCGGCCCAACTGATATGCTTTCCGTATTTCCGCTTGATTGGCCACAGCAAGCGACGTGCCTTGTCCAGATTGCCGTTGTCGGGCCAGGAGTTGAGCGGCGCGAAACGCTGCTGCCCGCTATTGGCGCCACCACGCCCATCGCCCGTGCGGTAGGTTCCGGCGGAGTGCCATGCCATGCGGATGAACAGGGGACCGTAATGGCCATAATCCGCCGGCCACCAGGGCTGACTGTCCGTCATTAGCGCCGTCAGGTCAGCCTTGATGGCCGCATAGTCGAGTTTCTTGAACGCTTCGGCATAATTGAAATCATTCCCCATCGGATCGGCAGAAAGTCCGCCCTGATGAAGGACGTCGAGCGGGAGCGACTCCGGCCACCAATCACGATTCGTGCGTCCCAGAAGGGAGCGAACGGTGCTTGGCCGGTCTACCGGACATCCCATCGATCCACCGGTCTTTGCGTCCATCTCTCTCTCCTGTCTCTTTATGATCGGCCAAACAGGCTACGCCCCCGGTTTCGGCGACGGAAACGAGTTAAGCTCGTCAGTGAAAATCGGAAAATCGATCAGTCCATATGTTTCAGTCCGACCCGAAGATAATCCCAGCCCGTGACCATCGTCAGAGCGGCGGCGGCCCACAGGCTGATGAGGCCCACGACGTGAACCCAGGGCCATTGGGGAATCGCACCGGCAAGGATCAGCGCGCCAAGCGCGACGAGCTGGAGAGTGGTCTTCCACTTGGCCATTCGGCTGACCGGAACCGAGACCTGGAGCCCGGCGAGGAATTCGCGAAGGCCCGAAACGATGATCTCGCGAAGCAGGATGATCAAGGCGGGAATGAGGTGCCAGTCGGCGATGATCGGCGGCGCGTCGATAGGCGGGCGAGCGACCAGCATGACGATCACCGCGGCGACCATGATCTTGTCGGCGATAGGATCGAGGAAAATGCCGAGTCGCGAAACCGTCCCCTGGGTGCGGGCGACATAGCCATCGAAATAATCCGTGATGCCGACCAGGCAGTAAAGGACGAAGGTGATGGCATAATCCCACCAACTCGGCTTCCACAAAAGGAACACCAGGATCGGTACCGCCAGGATCCGGGACAGCGTCAGCAGGTTGGGCAGCGTCAGCATGCAGGCCCGCCTTAGGATTTGTGACCGCGGCCCGCAACGTCCCCGACCAAATCGGGAATTCGGTATGAACCTCGCGACCCACTCGACGTTCGAGACGGCTTGTGCCGGAAGTTATGGTCCGCCTATGACCTTGCCACCTGGCCGGTATCGACCGCGCAAATAACGAGAAAACCGGATGCCGAGACTGAGACTGGCCGAAACGCGTTCCAGCGGCGCCCAAGCCCGCGGGACAAAATGACCGACTCGCTGCACCTTCTTCGTACCCGGCGATTCCTGCCACTCTTCACGACCCAGATGCTGGGCGCGTTCAACGACAATCTGTTCAAGAACGCGATGGTCCTGTTCGTCGTCTATCAGGTCTATAACGACGAGAGGTCGGAGACCTGGTTCAGCGCCCTCACGACCGGGGTCTTCATTCTGCCATTCTTCCTTCTGTCGGCGCTGTCGGGACAGCTGGCCGACGCCCGCGACAAGGCGCGGATCATCCGAATCGTCAAATTTTGCGAGATCCTGATCATGCTGGTCGGCGCTGCCGGCCTGATGATGGCCTGGCTCGGCTTCGCCGTCTCCGGACTCGCGATACCCCTTCTCCTGCTCGCCTTGTTCGCGATGGGGGTTCATTCGACCTTCTTCGGGCCCATCAAATACGCGATCCTTCCGCAGCATCTTCGTTCCGACGAGGTGCTCGGGGGCACAGGTCTCGTCGAGGCCGGCACTTATGTCGCGATTCTCGGCGGGACTTTGCTTGCTGGGGTCATCTCCGTTCAGGCGGCCGCGGCGGCCGTGATCCTGCTCGCATTGGTCGGCTATGCGTCGGGCCGACAGGTGCCGCCGGCGCCGGCGCTCGAGGAAGGGCACAGGATAGATTTCAACGTCTTTCGCTCCTCATATCGGCTGATCGACGCGACCCTTCACATTCCTCGTCTATTCCTGGCGATCGTCTCGATCAGCTTCTTCTGGACGATCGGCGCCGTTCTCTTCATCCAGTTTCCGCCGCTGGTGAAGAACGTGCTGACCGCTGACCGCGCGGTGGCCAGTCTCTTCCTGGCCATCTTTTCAGTCGGGGTTGCGATCGGCTCGGTGCTCGTGAACCGACTGCTCAAGGGCGAGGTGTCGGCCCGCTATTCAGCGCCGTCGGTCATCGTCATGGGGCTGTTCGTCGTCGCCTTCCACGTGGTGTCGGCGAACTGGACAGGCACCAGCGATGGCAGTTTCTACGACATCGGCGATTTCATGCGTCACGACGGCAATTGGCTGCTTGTCGGTTCGCTATTCGGGATAGCGATTTCCGGCGGCATGTTCGTCGTCCCTCTTTACGCCTTCCTCACGACGACGGTGCCCAAATCCCAGGCCGCTCGAACCGTGGCAGCCAATAACATCGTCAATTCGGGTGCGATGGTGGTCGGGTCGGTGATTGCGATCGGCCTCTCTTTGGCTGGGGTGGCGGTCGAGGATCAGCTTCTGCTGGCGGCCGCCATGTGCCTAATTTCCGCCTGGCTGGCCTGGAAACTGCACAAGGCCTGCGACGACGTGGTTTGTGCGGACACGGAAATTCTGCCGGCTGACGTCTAGGCGTCGCCGCGCTCGCTCAGCCCAGATAGGTTCCGAAGAAGATCAGGCCGCCGATCCAGCCCGTGGCGAACAGCTTCAGCTCCTCGAGCCACTTCGCAGGCTCTGCCCCGTGAAACGCCTCACGGCGCGGCCATTCGGCGGCGACGGCTGAGGCAGTCGTGCCGCGCTGGCTAGCGACGGTGGAGCGACGAGCGATCATGGGCGACAGGCGGTTCATGCCCGTCATTAAGAATCTATTTACCAAAAAGTTTCAAGCGATCGGGCCGACCCCGATCTCGTCTGTCCCGGGCCGGGACACCCTTCAGCCGGTTATGACCGGCGCCGGCAGTGTGAGTTCGTGAATCCTGATCGGGCGACCCAAAAAGAAGTCGATCAAAAGGGCCGGCACCTCCGGGTGGGCCTCGAAAAGGTCATGGCCCCCGTTCCGGACCGTAACCCGGTGCGCGTTGCTCAGACCTCTTGTCGCCTCGGCCTGCTCCTCCAGGGGCGTGCGCACGTCAAGGTCACCGTGGATCAGGAGCACCGGATGATTCGAGCGGATCTCGCGCCGAAAATCATCACCCAGATCGAGCCCCGGCACTGCGCCGCGCAGCTGCGGCATCGGGAAATTGGTTGAAGTGCCGACCAATCCGGTCGCGGCCTGCCGGCGAACGAGCTCCAGGCGCTCGTCGGTGATACCCGAAGCGATATCCATCAGGTCCGGCATGCCGATCGCCTGCGGTTGCGCGTAGAAGAATTGGTGGATGAGCGGCGCCAGCGAGTCGAATTGATTCGAATCGAGCGCCGAATAGCCCCCTACGAGTTGAGGGATGCCGTCCGGGTTCTTGGGCAGGAAGCCGGCGAACCGGCGCAAGACGAAGGAATCGGCGCGAAAGCGAAAAGGAACGCCGCTTCGAGACGTACCGGAGAACGTCTGCGGTTCGGTGTCGAACTTCGAATGAACGCGTCGCATAGTTTCGCTGAGGCCGCCGCCGATGGCGGTATCGATCCGGGACAGAGCTGCATCGACATGGGCGGGGAGCTTCACGGTCTGGTTCATCCCCTCGACTGAAGCCAAAGCCGCGCGTCGGATCGATTCCGGGTGCCGCCGCATTGCGGCAAACGCGAGATGGGTGCCGTAGGAAATACCCCAAAGATCGATCTTCCGGACGCCAAGCGCGCGCCGCAGATCCTCCAGGTCGTCGGCGCTCTGTTCCGTGGTGTAGCCGTTCACGGCCACACCCGCGGTTCGCCAACGCTCGAGACAATGGTTCAGGGCGGCAAGATGATAAGCGGTCAGATTGGCTTCGCTCAATGTCACCGCAGGATCGAGCGGCGCTTCCGCGGTACATTCGGGGATATGGTTCGAAAAACCGGTGCCCCGCTGGTCGAAGGCGATCACGTCCGCCACCTGCCTGAGCGCAAGGAAGATCGGCTGGCGCGGACCGTGAGCGGTGCCGACTCCCGAGCCGCCTGGTCCGCCGGCAAGATAGACGATCGGGGGGCCCGGATTTTGGCTGGTAGAGCGAAAGCGCACGAAGCCGAGTTCGATCCGACGAGAAGACGGATCATTGCGGTCCTCCGGGACGAGGAAACGGCCGCGCTCGACCACCAGCTCGCTGCCGTCGGCCAGCCGAAAGGCATAGGGCTCCAGGCGCAGATCCGGGGCGGGCTCGACGCGGGTCTCGGCGGCCGCAGGTGCAGCGAGCACGATCAGTATCGGGATCAGGCGACTGAACATGAGCGGCCTCCAGCTGTCGGGCTGCCTTTGCTGGTTTGCCGTTGCCCCGGGGTCCACCATGGCTCGGTGAACGGCAATCCGCATCGGTGAACGACAAAGACAGAGACCGGACAGCGGCTTATCATGTCGCGGTGACAAAGCTCATCGCCATTCTCCTCGCGTTGCTCGTCCCAGGCGCCGCCCGTGCAGCAACCTGCATCCAGCCTGCCGATCGGCCGTGCGCGATCGCCTCTCCCAACCATTTGTCACTGGCGCCTGGTATCAATGTGGTCAGCCGGACAGTGACGGTGCCGACGGAGGCGCTGCCGCTGGAGCGGCCGCTCACCGTGACTGTCGTCGCGCTCGCTAGCTCGGAAGTCTTGTGGAACGGCAGGCCTGTCGGCGGCAATGGCAGGATCGGAACTACCCGGGCGGCCGAGCGGCCTGGCAAATATTTTGCGACGATCGTCATTCCCACGGCTTTGGTCAAACCGGGCGACAATCGGGTGACGGTCCGCATGTCGGCCAGCCATTTGTGGTTGCCGGTTCAGCGGCCGGTGCACCAGCTCGACATCGGCCCCTACGAGACACCGGAACTTCCGGGCCGCGGGCATTATCTGCCGGCGATGCTCATGCTCGGCGCTATCGCCGGCGCCTTCGTCTATTTTGCCGTCGCCGCCCTCGGCCAAAATCGTCACCGCGACCCTGCGCCTCTTTGGCTTGCGGGCATCGCCGGCACGGCAATGCTCCAACTGCTGGTCGAGGTCAGTCGTGCTTATGTGGCATATTCCTACCCCTGGCACCTCGCCCGGGTCTCGGCCATCGCCCTGCTCGCCGCGGCCACCGCCGTGCTGATCGCGAGTTATTCCGCCCACCGCTTCGCGCCTGACATGAGGCGAACGGTCGTTCGCGTCACCGCCGCCACCTCCATCGCCTTCGTCATCCTGATCCCGCCGTTCGATTTCAAGGCGATGGGCGCGATCCTTGCCGGAATCCTTGCGCTGATCTTTGTCGCGCTTCTCGGCGTCCGCAACGGCGTCCCGAAAGCCGGCTGGGCGGCACTGACTGGAATTGGGGCGATTCTGCTGATGGCCCGCGAAGTCACTCAGTTCCTCGACCAGGCTTATTATCTGCTGATCGCGGCCGCGCTCGTCGCCTTGCTCGCCGAGCAAGTGAGCGCCTTGCGGAATGCCCGAGCCGAGGCTGCTCGGGCGGAAGCCCTCGAAGAGCGGCTACGGCAGGCGCAGGAAAGAGGGGAACCGATCGTCCAGCTAAAGGACGGCAACCGGGTCCATCGGGTCGCCTCGGCGGAGATACTTTATGTGCGAGGCGCCGACGATTATTGCGAGGTGAGGCTGAGCGACGGCCGCGACCTGCTGGTCACGATCGGCCTCGCCAGGCTGCACTCATCCCTCCCGCCGGGCTTCATCCGGGTTCACAAGAGCTACATCGTCAACGGGGAGCGAGTCCGCAGGCTTGAACCACGCCCCGGCGGCGGCCGGAGACTCGCTTTGGACGGCGACATGACGGTGCCGGTAGGCCGAAGCTACGGCGCGTCGCTTTCCGCCTTTTCGGGCTAGCGGCTAGACCATCGCCCGCGGGTTGCTGAACACCCGGTTCACTTCCGGCGCGAAGCTTTCGAGGGGATCGACGTCGAACTGCGGATCGAAGGCAGGAGCGTCCCATTCGTCGACGAGTTTCTCGGCGAACGCATACCAGCTTTCGTCCTTGAAGCGCTCGCGGCCTTCCGGATCCTTGCCGAGGTGCTCGAAATAATAGCGGCCCTGAAATTCCTGGTGCCAGTAGACGGCGTGATAGATGTCGTCCGATACATAGGGCTTGAGCATCTCGGCCGCGATCGGACCATGGTTCGGGATCGAGAACAATTTGCCCAGATCATGGCACAAGGCAGCGACGATCTCTTCGTCCGTACCGCCGGAGCGCCGGGCGAGCGTGCCGGCCATCAACGAGTGGGTCAGCTGGTTCGCAGCGAAGCCGACTTCGATCTTCTCGAGCCGCGCGAGATTCTCAAGGATCTGGTTCGCGGCCTCGTTCGCCTGATGCTGGTAATGCGCGGCGGCGATCTGGGCCCAGTCCTTTGGCGTACCCTGTTTCATGTCGGTGAACATGACTGGAGAATAACAGCAAAGCTGGCAAATTTGAACCTGCCAAAGCTTCGCCTGAAGTGAAGGCTGGTGGAGCCGAGGGGGATCGAACCCCTGACCTTCGCAATGCCATTGCGACGCTC
>DAINCA010000085.1:0-7823 GCA_036732645.1 Allosphingosinicella sp. | reverse complement strand
GAAGCACCGCGAAGATCATGGGGCATCCGATTCATCCAATGCTGGTGCCGTTGCCGATCACCTTCTTCATCGCGGCCTTCGCCACCGACCTGGCGTTCCTTGCAGACGGGTCGGAAGGCTGGGCGACCGCCTCACGCTGGCTGCTTGGCGCCGGCCTTTTCGGAGCCGCATTGGCGGCTGCGGCCGGCCTCGCGGATTTCAGTGGCGACCGCCGGATCCGCCAGCTCAATGATGCCTGGTCGCACATGATCGGTAACGTCGTCATCGTGCTGATCGAGGCGGCGAACCTTTACATTCGCCTGGACGACGAAGACGTGACGACGACCGGCGTCGTCTTGTCCGCCATCGCCGTCCTGATCCTGGCCTTCACCGGCTGGAAAGGCGGCGAGCTGGTGTTCCGCCACAGAGTCGGAGTTCACGAAGCGGATCGCAGCGCCGTTTAACCTCGGCCGCTGCGATGATCCGGATCGTTTCACCCAGGAAGGCTGCTTTGGCCGGAATAGCCGGGGGAGCGGGCCTGGGAAGTAATGCTTCGGGGATTGAACTTGCAAGCGGCGGTTCGATACCGGCCGGCACACCGGCGATTGGAATATTGCTGGCACTGCTCGCCTGGGGCACTGCGCTCGGGGCGCTGTTTCCGCACCTGCACTGGCGGCTTCATGCCCGGATCGACGAGAACCATGCCGCCAGGTTGCGGATTGGTCCGATGGCCGCAGCGGATCAAAGCCGATCGAATCAGCGCCGCCAAAGCGGCGGCCGAGCGTCTCCGGATGGAATGAAATGATCGATGCTGAAGCGCAGGATCGTTCAACTGCAGAAGACGACCTTGCCGCCCTTCTGGCCGAGGTGCGCGCCTGCCGCCGCTGCGCGGACGAACTTCCGCTCGGGCCACGGCCCGTCCTCCAGCTGTCGCGCCGTGCCCGGCTGCTCATCGCCAGCCAGGCGCCGGGAAGCCGAGTCCATGCTTCCGGTATTCCATTCTCCGACCCTTCTGGCGATCGGCTTCGTGATTGGACAGGGCTATCGGCGACGGAGTTCTACGATGTCGACAAAGTCGCGATCGTCCCGGTGGGCCTCTGCTACCCCGGTCGCGGGAAGAGTGGAGATGCTCCGCCGCGGCCGGAATGCGCCCGGTTGTGGCGCATCCGGTTGCTGGCGCAGATGCCAAAGCTCCGCCTCACCCTGCTGGTCGGAAGTCACGCGCAAGCGCAGGCCCTCGGTCAGGGCGCGATGACCGACCGGGTGCGGGCCTTTCGCGATTATCTGCCCGAGCAATTTCCTCTGCCGCACCCTTCCTGGCGCTCGCGGATCTGGATGGCGGCCAATCCCTGGTTCGAAATGGACGCCGTACCGGTACTGCGAGCTGCGGTCCGCGCGGCGCTGACCAACTGACGAGAGGCGGAGCGTCATGTCCGACATCGCGCTGCCTGTCTTCACCATCGGCCATTCGACCCGTAGTATCGAAGAGTTCGTCGATTTGCTCCGCGCCGGCGCCGTGCAAATCGTCGTCGATGTCCGCAGCGTTCCGCGCTCCCGAACCAATCCTCAATATAATCTGGATTCGCTACCGGCGGCGCTGGCCGACTACCAGATCGGTCATACAAGGATTGGCGCCCTGGGTGGATTGCGCAAACGCTCGGCCTCGGTGCCTCCGGCGGTCAACGGTTTCTGGACCAACCGAAGTTTCCACAATTATGCCGATCATGCGCTGACCGACGAGTTTCGGGCGGGGCTAGAGGAATTGACCCGGATTTCGACCGAAAAAAGGACGGCGATCATGTGCGCGGAGGCGGTGTGGTGGCGATGTCATCGCCGCATCATCGCCGATTATCTCATCACCGCCGGCCGCGACGTCTTTCACCTTATGGCCGAGACGAAGGTCGTTCCCGCCAAGCCGACGCCGGGGCTGAAGCGGGTGGGCAACGAGATCCATTATCCTGCGGAAGGAGAGGCGGAGGGCTGAACCGGACGCCTCTCCTTCTGAGCGTCAGCAAGAAACCGTCGTCAGGCGGCGGGCTGGAGCTCCTGTTGAGGCTGGATCGCGCGCACGGCAAGCCAGAACGCGTCGCCCCAGGCTGCCGTCACCTCGGACGGGACGCCGGGACCGAGGACGTCCTTGAGCACCGGCACCAGAGCGTCGCCGAACCGTGAGTAATGACGGCCGACAATGTCGAGCGCTCGATGCTCGGAGGCAAGTCCGACGGGGACCTGAAGCGATCCACGTTCGGCGATTTCCGCTGCTTGCTCGATCAGCAACTGGGTGAGCATCATCGCTGCGACTTCGGACTGGCCGAACCTCTCGTCGGAGCCGCCGATGCCGCGAAGATGTGTTTCCATGTAGCTCATGATCTGGTCGGTGTGACTCCGCACGAGCGGCAATGAGCCGGCGATGATCGAGCGGGTGCGCTCGCTGGTCGAATAAGGCATGACATACTCCCGACGCAGCCGGTGCGGCGCGCCTGATTTCCTGCGATAATGAAGAATCCTGGAGCGTTTGGCTCCGATTAACCCCTCGTGGTCGACCCGCCTTGCGGACCGGACCCCGAGGGCCACAATCGTGCCATGAGGCTGCTCCCGTGCAGCCTGAAGCGTTCGAACAGGGCGAAACGTTTCATGACCGCAACCTAGGCATATCCAGCCTTGTTTACAAGGCGAGGAGGGTTCTTTCAGGCGCTCTCGGACCGGGCCTCGACCTCGCCGCAAAAACGCCGGACGACAGCCTCGGTAATAGCGGCGCAGTCGGCGCCGGCGAAGGGGAAGGCGCCGGCCAAGGCGGTTTTCACGTCCGGCGCCAGCGCCTGCTGAAGCCGCCGTCGCGCCCTCAGGTGCCGGGTTTTTACCGTCGCTGCGACGAGCCCGAGCGACTGCGCCGTTTCCTCTACGCTCAGCCCCTCGATTTCGCGCATGACGAAGACGAGCCGGAAGTCGGGCGGAAGCGCGCCGATCGCCTGTTCGAGCAAATTGCGCAACTGGGCGCGCGCAAATTCGGCGTCCGGTGCCGTACCGCTGGAAGATCCGCGCATGAGCTTTTCCCGATAATCGTCAAGGAAGGCGACCGAGCCATCGTCGACATGAGCGCGCCGACGCCGAGCGGCGCGGGCTCGGCCCAACGCCTCGTTGATGACGATCCTGGTCAACCAGGTGGAAAGGGTCGATCGCCCTTCGAAGGACGCGATACGGGCGAAGCCGCGAAGATAAGCGCTCTGGACCGCGTCCTCCGCCTCCGCTCGATTGCCGAGGATGCTCCAGGCGGCGCGGAACAGCCTCTGGTTGTTGCGCTGAGTGACGAGCCTGACGGCACCGGGGTCACGGCCTGCGACCAAGGCCGCCAATGCTTCGTCGTCGAGCGACCCGTAGTCGATCTTCTTGAGGACGTTCACTTTGCCTCTCCTCGAGTATCCATAACGCGGGCTGCCCGCAAATGCTCTATTCGTGGCAGCTGCGGATCGATTCCATCAGCTCGCGGCGAAGCGCAGGTTCCGTCCGGAAGTCGCCGAGCCAGCACTTCGTCACCATCGTCACATTGGGTTGATTGACGCCGCGGGTCGTCATGCACCCATGGCTCGCTTCGACGATGACGGCGACGCCCTTCGGCCTCAGCACCTCGTCGAGGCAGTGCGCAATCTGGCTCGTCAGCCGCTCCTGGAGCTGGAGCCTCCGGGCAAACGCACCCACGAGCCGCGACAGCTTGGAAATGCCGACGACGTGCGCGCCGGGGCGATAGGCGACATGGACCTGGCCGGTGATCGGCGCGAGATGATGTTCACAGGTCGACACCAAAGGGATCGCGCGCAGCAGGACCGTCTCCTCATAGCCGTTCGTCTCGGTGAAGGTTCGTCCGAGCAGCTTTTTGGGATCGACGCGGTAACCGGAGAACCATTCGGAATAGGCCCTCGCGACCCGTGCCGGAGTGTCGCTGAGGCCTTCGCGGTCGGGATCGTCGCCGGCCGCGGCGATCAAGGTCCTGACCGCCGCCTCGATCTCGGCGCGACCCGGCGAAGACCGGCACTCGGTGACGGTGGCCGCTTCGCTTTCGACGCCAAGGCCGCTACTTTCGTAGAAGTCCACTTCGATCTCCCCGGATTCAGTGCATGATTGGATGTCGATGCGGCACAAAGGTTTCCGTGGCGGCAGCTTTTTCCGCTGCGACTGTTTCAACCTGCAGCCCCTGATCCGCGACGCGTCGTTCCAGTGCCAGCTCGTCTTCGAGCGACTGGCGATCACGGCCGCACGCGAGACTGGCCAAGACTTCGCCGCTGCGGAGGAAACGGGCGATGAAGTCGCGGGACTCGAGGTTCCCGTCGATCTCGATTTCATCCCAGTCGCGGGCGTGGCCGACATAACGAAATGCCACGCCATATTGCTCGGTCCAGAAGAAGGGGATGGCGGCGAAGGCGGTGGGCAGACCGATCATGTTGCGGGCTGCAATCTGCCCCTGTCGCTGAGCGGTGACCCAATGCTCGATTCTGAGTGGTCCGCCAGACAGGGGGTCGGGATAAGCCGCGACATCGCCGGCCGCGTAGATCCCTGGCGCCGACGTCGCGAGATAGGAGTCGACCAGGATCCCGTCGCCGACCGCCATCCGTCCAATGGCGAGCGACACTCGGGGCCGGACGCCGACGCCGGCAAGAACGAAACTCGCGTCGAGGACCGATCCATCATCGAGGGTCACAGATCGTCCGTCGAATGTAACGGCGTTTCGCTGCATATGGAATCGCACACCATTTTCCTCGTGGAGGCGCTGAAGAACGAGGCCGATCTCGCTCCCGAATGCGCGTTCGAACGGCACTTTGGCGGGCGAGACCACGTCTACCTCGACCCCCCGCGCCCGAAGTGCCGAAGCCGCCTCGAGGCCGATGAAGCTGGAACCGAGAATGACGGCGCGGCCGCCGGGCCGAGCGCGCTCGATCAAGGCTCGCGCGTCTGCGAGCGAACGAAGGCTATGCACATTGTCGCGATCGAAACCGGCCAGTCGGACCGGCTCGGCGCCGGTGGCGAGGAGCAGCCGATCATAGCCAAAACGGTCGCCGCTGCGGCCGACGGCAACGCCGTCGCGGGTGTTTATGGCGACGATCTCCTCGTTGCACCTGAACTCGATCGCGGCGTCTCGATAATATTCGGGGTCGCGAAGCGGGATCCAGGCTTCCGGCGCCGTTCCGGCCAGATAATCCTTCGACAAATTGGGCCGGTCATAAGGTCCGTCCGGCTCCGCCGTCACCATCGTGACCTGTCCGGTAAAGCCAAGCCGGCGAAGCTCGTCCGCGCAGGCAAAGCCGGCTGCGCCGCCGCCGACGATCAGGATGGACCTGATGTCTGGGGGATGCGAGGCGGCGGGAGGCGATTTCGAAGTTGCGCTGGCCCGGGCGCGGACGAACAGCTTGCCATTCTCACTTTCGACGTCCCAGCGATCGAGCGGCGTGAAGGCGGGGGCCCTCAAGGCGACCCCGGTCTTGAGACTGAAGCAGGCATGATGGAGCGGGCAGCGGACCGTGTCGCCGTCGATCAGGCCGTCGGCCAGAGCGGCGCCATAATGGGTGCAGGCGCCGGAGACGGCGAACCACTCCCCATCGCGCCGCGACATCAGGACCGGCTCGTCACCGACACGTCCTGCAATCGTGCCGTCCGCTGCGATTCCCGCCTCTTCGATCCCCAGCGAGAAATCGGGTCCGTCAGGCCTGGAAGGCGCGCCCATCATGGCTCTCCTCAAGTGCGTTCGAACTTTGATGGCGGTCCTTGCCGTGAGGTTCCCGGACTGAATCATGGACCGGGTGCCAGCGAAGGGCATGAGGCTGGAAAGCCAGACGAGCTTGTTGCAGGGGGGCCCTCCGCCCGCGGCAGGGCGGAGGGGAGGCGCGGCAGCTTCGGGGGGCGCCGCGCTTGGCCGTCGCTCAGCGCGCGGCGCTGAAGCTCGATCGCATCGTCGGGTGATAACGGCAGAAGAAGACGAAGCGTCCGGCTCGGGTCACCCGCATCCGACGGCTCTGCCGCGCAGGGACGTCGACATCGAAGACGCCCGTAGTCGTCGCTGTGTGTGGGACCATGTCGCGGTTCACCCAGACGATGACGTCGCCGGTCCTGATCCCTGCCGGTATGGTTCCGAACCGCATCTGGGTCATGACGATCGTGTGCACCCGCGGCTCGGCGGCCTCGGCGGCTGGCACGAATATCAGACTGGCCGCTGCCGCCGCTGCCGCCGCCCAAAGACGGTTGCTCATCTCAGCGACGTGACAAGCATTTCGGCATGCCCCTGATGGGCGCTGAACAGGGCCAGACCCTGTTCGAGCAAGGCCTTGAGTTCGGCATTGTGGGCGCCCGGAATGAGGGTATCGCGAAGGGCGGTGTTGACCGCGGCGTGATAGGCTGCCTCGCGTTCCGCATAAGCACGATCGAAAGCCACGCCGTCGAGCGCCGCGAGTCGCCGTCGCTCCTCGGTCGCCTGGGCGGACAGAGCGAGGCTGGTGGAATGTTCTTCCGGCGTGACTCCAAGCCGCCCGAGAAGCGCCAGCGCCTGTTCGTTCACCGCCCGGTGGTCGCGAAGCATCGTTTCGGCAAAGGCGCGCACCGCCGCACTTTGCGAGCGCTCGAGCGCCTGCTCGGCCGCTTCGACGTCGATCTGGCCCGCCGTGTAAGCGATATGCGCGATCTGCGGATCTGTGATGCCAGACTCGTGGGCATGAAGCGATGACACCGGCGCCAGGGCGAAGAGGGCCGTTGCGCCGAGCAGCGCGAATTTCCTGACCATTTGTGTGTTCCTTCCAGTGCGTGGCCCCGAACGGGTCACACCGGCTTGGATGCCGGGGCGGTCAGCGGGTTCCCGACATTGTCCGCGGCCCGGCGCACCCGCAGGATGCGCAGCTTGCGCGGACGTCCATCCGGACATGGCCAGTCAATTTCCTGGCCTGCCGCCATGCCGATCAGGCCTGCCCCGACCGGCGTGATCACCGACACGCGCCCCGCCTGGATGTCGGCCTCCTGCGGAAGGACCAGGATGACCTTGCGGCTGGTACCATTGCTGTCGTCGAAGAATTCGACCTCGCTGCCGAGGGCGACGACGCCGTCCGGAAGCGCCTCGCTCGGCCATAGACGCGCGCGCTCGATCTCGTCGAGGATCAGCGCGGACAAAGACGGATTGCTGTGCTCGAGCCGGAGCGCGAGCCCGGCGATATGATCATAATCGGTTTCGGACAGATGGATTTCCGGCTTGCTGGAAGCCGGACCGGACAAGGTTGCGGACATCAATTGTCACCAGTGCAGAAAGGGAGGAAAAATGCGGCTCGAGGCCAGCCGCCGTGCGGTTGGAAAACCCCCAGACCGCCTCCTGCTCGTGGATCGCGGCCTGGGGCTAGGCTCCCGCGAGCAATTGCCCCGAACAAGCGAAAAATCGGCGAAAAATGTTGGGCCGGCGCATTTGGGAAGCCTAATGCCGCCGGGACCGCTGTCAACACGGCTTCATGCGGATGATGGCTCAGAAAATCTTGAGAAACATCGGAATACGATATATATCTCCGAGAAGAGGCGTATCAGAAGGATCATCATCATGTCTTTGGAGGCTTCCGTCGGCCAGATACCCGAAGCACCCGTTTCCGAGCGACGCTCTCCTGTCTATCCCGCCTTGCTGGGCTGCCTGACCCGTGGGCGCGCGCCGTCGAAAGGCGACGTTGAAGCGGTCGCCGCCCGGATGTGGATCGAGCTAGGTCACGAGCGCCGCCAGCCCTGGGAAAGGCTCGACCCGGACGATGGCCGGCGCCGGCAGGTCCTCGCCGGGGCCCGCGCGGCCTTGTCGGGCGGCGAGGCCGGAACGAGCGGACTGGCGATGCGGTTCG
>DAINCA010000084.1:0-7832 GCA_036732645.1 Allosphingosinicella sp. | reverse complement strand
GCTGCGGGCTTGCCCTTTAGCGGATGCGAAAGCGGCAGGCTTCAAAAAGCGCCCAACGGTTCTTCGGACCCCGGTCCGAAAAACCGACAGGCAGGCGAGGACGCAAGTCCAAACCTGTCCGGCAAGAGCGGGACGAAAGTCGGCGCGCTGCCACCGGCAGACTGGCCTGGCCAGATTGTCGGGCAGGACTGGGCTTCGGCCCGGGAGCTGCGAACCCGGCAGGACCCAGGATCCCGATCCATGGACTGCCACAGGCGGAACCGAGGCTTCGGCCGAGGATCCTGCCACCAGACGGATCCGAGGCTTCGGCTTTCGGCACCGTCGGGAGCGGGAACAGGGACGCGAGTCACTGATCTGCCGAGCGGCGAACCGCCAGGGCTTCGGCCCTGACGGGGAGCCCGCGGGGAACCCGACCGAGGCGCAAGCCTCGAACGGACCCCGGAGGGATAGGCGCCGGAACCCCCGGTTCGGGCCTGATCGTCCCTCGAAACATCCCGGAGCTTGCGCATCGCCGCAAGGCAAGGCGCCGGCAAAAGGACAGTGGGGGCTGGCGGCAACGTCAGCCCCCATTACTGTTTTTGGGGCAAAGGGATCGAAGGCCGCTCCAGCTTGGCCGGGATGCGCTTCCGCTGCCGATCGCCGCTTGCTCCGGCCCCGGCTCCTCGAATAATCAGCTTTCCCCGATCGCCCCGCGTCCAGCGCGACTTCGTCTTGCCGGCTGGAACGCCGATCCGGCTTCGGCGTTGGCCGGGAAAGGAGAAGACGATGACCGATCGCGAGCCCCAGAAGCGGGGCATCATCGGCGGCGCCGGCGACGCCGGCGGCACGTCGGGGACGGGCAGTACGGAGGCTTCCGGTGCCGGCGCGGGCGCAGGAGCCGGCGCGGCGAGCCGGGCCGGGGACCAGGATGAGCTGCTTCGGAGCGAGGCCGATTCCCGCGACGGCAGGGACCATGAAAACACCGACGCCGAAGGCCTTTCCGCGGGCGACGACAGCGTCGACGACGCCATCGGCGGCGGCTCTTCGATCAGCGGCACGGACGGCGCCGCGGCTCGAAGCGGCCGGCGGAGCAGCGAGGGCACCGACACCGGTGGCGCCGCCCCCGATCCCGGCGATCCCGGTGGGATGGGCGGTGTCCGGACGCAGTCGACCACGAACGACCACCGCCCGCCGGGCGGAGTCAGCCCGATCGACGAGGATGACGATTCCGAACGCTGAACCGGCCTGACGGTGCTTGATCTTGGGTCGCTTCTGGGCCGATAGTCGTTCCGGGGGAGGATCGATTCATGTTTTCCAGGGGGAAGTCGGAACGGGCGTCGAAACCGTCCAAAATGGGGCCCTCGGGCCTTTCTTTCATCGGTCCGGAAGTCGTCGTCAGCGGCGACGTCAGGACTCAGGCCCAGCTCCATGTCGAAGGGCGGATCGACGGCCACGTTTCTTGCGCCACCTTGTGCCAGGGGAAGAGCGGGATCGTCGCCGGCAACATCCAGGCGGATGAGGCGCGGATCGGCGGCTTGGTCGAGGGCATGGTCAACGCCGCTCATCTGACGCTTGAGCCGAGCGCCCGGATCAAGGGCGATATCTTTTACCAGACGATCACCATCGCCGCCGGCGCCCAGGTCGACGGCCGGCTGGCGCGGCGCGAATCCACGTCGCCGGCCGAAGCGCCGGCGCCGATGCTCAAGGTGAGTCCGATCGCCGAGGCAAAGCCGCTCTTGGTCGAGCCGGTCGATCCGGAAGACATCTTCTCGCTGACTCCGCCCCGGCAGGCGGCGGCCGGCTGATCTGCGCGTGAAGGGGCCTGCGGATTGAGCACGCACGTCGCCGAGATCGACTGGCGATCGGACGGCGAGTTCGTCTCCGGCCGCTACAGCCGGCGTCACGAATGGCGGTTCGACGGCGGCCTCGTCGTCGCCGGCTCTTCATCGCCGTCGGTGGTGGCGGAGCCGATGTCCGATGCCGCCGCGGTCGATCCCGAAGAGGCTTTGGTGGCCTCCGTCTCCTGCTGCCACATGCTCTGGTTCCTGTCGCTGTCCCAGGCGGCCGGGCTCGACATATTGTCTTATTCGGACAAAGCGGAAGGCCAAATGGGCCGGATCGCGCGTGGGAGGATGGCGATCACCCGGATCGTGCTTCGGCCGGATATAAGGTTTCGCGGTCGCCAGCCCGACCCGGCCGAGCTCGACCGGCTCCACCATCAGGCGCACGAACGTTGCTTCATCGCCAATTCGCTGACCAGCGAGATCGTGATCGAGCCTTCGACCTGACGGCTGAAATCAGAGGCCCCACCAGGGCAGCTTGGCGTAATAACCGGCGACGTCCTCATAATCGTTCGGCTGCGGCCGGTCGGCGTCGTCGAGCCGCAGGGTCGGCGCTTCCGCCAGTTGCTCGCGGGTCAGGTCGATCACGTAAGCGTCGAGGTTGACGTCGTAGGTGAGCCGTTCCCACGGCACCGGGTGGACGTGTTCGCCGACGCCGAAGATGCCGCCGAACGACAGCAAGGCATAAGCGACCTTGCCGCTGACCTTTTCGATCATGACGTTGTGGATCGTCCCGAGCCTCTGGTCGGAGCGATTGTAGACGGGGGTTCCTTCGACCCGGCGTGACGAGATCAGTTTGCGGCGATGATCGAGGAAGGGATCATTTTCGGGCGCCGGCTGAGCGTCTTGAGACATGTTCTGTCTCCTTTATCAGCCCCCCGACTCCCTATAGCAGATTGCGGGCCGAAAGGGCAGCCGGAGGGACTGGCAGCAGCGACCGCTCGCGGGGCGGCGAGCCAAGCGCGGTTTTCGGTTGGGCGAACTCGAATTCAGGCGCCGGCTTCGGCCAGGAAGCGGGCGTCGGCGCCGTCCCACAACATCCTTATGCCTTTCGGCAATGCGTTGCGGACCTTGGCGATCTGGCCTTCCGAGAGGTGCCGCTCGAGCACTCCGAACACGGCGGCGATCGCGTCGGCCGGGTCGACCGGTCGGGCATCGTCGAGCCACTCGGATACTTCCTCGGTGAATTCCTCCGGGCTTCGGCAATCGGCCGGGATCCGGCCCGGATCGAACTGGTCGTAATAGACGCCCCGGACCAGGAGCGGCAGCTGGGCGCCGAGATGGGCGCTCAGCTCCAGCGGCAGCCGGTCGCGCAGCTTGTGGAGGACGACCGAAAGCGCCTTCCACGCGAGCTGCCGATCGGGTCCGAGCCGATCCATGATCTCGTTCAGCCAGATGTTGGTGGTCTGGATCGTCTTGTCGAAGACTTCGAGTCCGTTGGCGCTCATCGGATGGCCTCCTTTCGCGCGGAATCTCGGTGATGGGCCAACGACCCATCTGAGCTGCCGTTCCGTTCAGGCTGGCGGGCCGTGGTGTCGCCGGGACGGGAGGTGGCGGCGATCCCCACGATACCGGAACATCAGCGAATCCCGCCGGTTATATCGGCAACGCAAGATGAGGGAGTTGAACACATGGCCTCCAGCAAGCGCGAGCTTATCGATACCGGATCCGACAAGAGATATGTCCGCCGTGACAGCAATGGCCGGTTCAAGGAATCGGACGATGTCGGCCGTTCGCTGGCCGCCGACCGCCGCCAGAAAGCGAAGACCGAGACCAAGTCCGGTCACGGCGATCGCGGCGACCGGCGCAGCTAGTTGGGCTTCCCCCCGGGCAGCCCCGGATATGTCCGGGGCTGCCATGGGGCGGATTTGCCGGGGAAGCCCCGAACACCGTGTAACCCGCGACGGCGAATTAGGAATCCGGTAGCTTCCGCGCCTCTAGGGTGCGGCGATGAGCGCAAAATTCCTGATCCAGGCCGATCGTGAAAACGGCCTGATTCGAATCGTCATGGCCGGCTTCTTCACCCGCCCCGAGTTCGACCGCTTCCTCGCCGCCCGGGCGAAGGCGCACGAGCAGCTCGGTCTCCCGATGAATGCCCATTCCACGCTGAACGACGTCCGGCGGATGAAAATCCAGTCGCCCGAAATGGTCGCGGCGTTTGGCGAGATGCTCGCGGCGCCGGAATATCGCTCGCGGCGGCTCGCCTTCGTCGCCGGCTCCACGCTCGCACGCTCGCAATTGATGCGCGCCTGCGTCGGCCGTGACGTCCGTTATTTCGAGGACGTGGAATCGGCCGAGGCCTGGCTTCTCGAGGACCGGGAACGCAAGGCCGCCTGAGCCGGATATCGGTGCTCCGGGCGGTAGAACGAGCCGGCCGAACACCGCCGCCGTCGCTCGCAAGCTTGACTTCGGGGCCGCTTTCCGCTTTGGGGTCCGGCGACGCGGCGGGGCACGGCTCCGCCGTTTGTTTTGGGGTCTGGGCGGTCCCCCATTCGATCGCCTGGCCCGAAGTACCAGCAGGCCGGAACGGAGCTTGGCTCCGGTCGGTCGGCTAGACGGCTTCGGGACGAACGAAGGAAGAAGACATGCGTCACCGCGTCGGCGGCCGTAAGCTCGGCCGCACCTCCAGCCACCGTCAGGCCCTGTTCCGCAACATGGCGGCCGCCTTGATCAAGCACGAGCAGATCACGACCACGCTTCCCAAGGCCAAGGAGCTTCGGCCTTATGTCGAGAAGCTGATCACTCTGGCCAAGAAAGGCGGTCTTTCGAACCGCCGTCTGGCTTATGCCCGCTTGCTCGACGACGTTCAGCTCCAGAAGTTGTTCGACGTCCTTGCGCCGCGTTACGCGGATCGCGCCGGCGGTTACACCCGGGTGATCAAGGCCGGCATCCGCGCTTCGGACGCCGCGCCGATGGGGATCATCGAGCTGGTCGACCGCGATTTCGACGCCAAGGGCCAGGACAGCGGTCCGGTCCAGGGCGAAGAAGCCTTCGAGACCGAAGCCGCCTGATCGGACTCCGGATCGAACGTATAAGGGCCTCCTTCGGGAGGCCCTTTTCTTTTCTGCCGGATCCGTTCGCGGTCGGCATCGGCGCTTCGTCCGGCTTCAGCGCGAAGCCATCGTCCTGGCGAGCAACAGGATCGTGGCGGCGATCGTCAGGCTGATACAGACGATGACGGCCGCCCATCGCAGCCCATCGCTGGGAATTTGCCAGGCGGCCCAGGTCATCGCTCCAAACGCAGCGACCAGCAAAAAGTCCTTCAGCCGCGTCTTCGCTCCCGGCTCGACGACCTCCCGTTCGACCGAGCCGTGCTTGACGATCTGCGAGGTGAGGACATCGCCGGCTTCCAGCAAAGGCGCCAACGGGCTTTGCCCGTTGCGCAGCTTTGCCGTGGCTTCCTCGATCGTGATCCGGCCCTGCCGGGTCAGGAAAGTGAAGCGGGTCGTTCCTGGCGCGAGATCGCTCTCGGCCGGGGCCACCTTGCCGAGATGAACATGATCGGCGGCAGATTTCACCAGTCGCCAGGCCCGAACCTCAATTCCGGGGTGAGAGCCACGGCCGATGATGCCGGAGCCACGGCCGAGGAACAGCCGGCGCTCGCCGTTCCAGAACGCGGCGATCGTCGACCTTCCGCGCGGCGTCTCACCTTCGATGATGACGCCGAACGGCCGGTTCTCGCAGTCGATCGGCAAGGCTACTTCCTCGGCCGACATCGTGAACATCGCGCGGCGTCGCAGTTCGAATTCGGAATCCGTTTCCGGAAGGTCGAAGCGCTCCTGGCGCTCCCAGCCGGTGATTGCGGCCTTCAGCGAAAGCCATGGCTGGGTGCCCGCGGTCCGCGTTCGAGCGAAAGAACGAATGGCGCAAACATTACGCTTTTTGTTGCTCAACGGCGGGCTTTCGATGGATCGAGGAATAAGAAAGAACCCGCCATTGCGGCGGGTCCGGCAGCGTCAACCTGTTCCAATGTCGAAAACCGCGATCAAAGCAAGGTGACGGTGACCTGGTTGCCGCGGTCACTGGTCAGGGTGCGGCTCTGTCCGCGCCGCAACGGCGAGCGGTAGGGCCAGCATTCGCGCGGCGCATTGCCCCACCAGAAGCACAGGCCGTCGTCGCCGACCTGCCACCGTCCGGTCACCGCGTTCTGGCCGAACTGGGCGCGAACGGTCATGTCGGGCCGGAAGTTCAGCATCGAGACCTGCCCGCGGGAGGTCACCATCCGGACCTGCTCGCCGGCCAGCTCGGCGCCGAGCGGGGCCCGGTCGCCGCGAATCGTTGAGCAGCCGCTGACGGCCAAAGCGAAGGCGACAGCAAAGACGATGCGTGATGATTTCATGTTTTCCACCTCGAAGCGATATCGCTTGGGCCATGAAACGGTTCCATGCAACGCCGGATGGAGCTTGTGCCCCATCCGGCGATGAGCATCTTCAGACGTTGGTGCTCTGCATTCCGTGCTTCATCGCGCTCGCGCGATCATGGCCGGAGCGGACCGACTGATAGGCTTCGCGGATCACCGTCAGGGTCTCCGGCGAGAGCCGGCTGTCTTCGAGGGCCGTGTCATATTTCGCCTTGAGATAATCCTCGCCGCGCTCGACTTCCTCGATGATCTCCTTGTCGCCGCCGCGGCTGATCGCGTCGCGCATGTCGACCCAGCGACGATGAAGGTCGGCCTTCAGCGAACCGTCGTCGTTCGGCGTGCTGCCGAGCTGCCGGACTTTCTCCTGGAGCCGGCCGACGACCTGGCGCCGCTCCTGGGCATATTCGCGGAACATGTCGACGAACTGGGGCATGTCGGCGTCCTCGGCCGAGCGTTCGAAGCCGTTGGCGCTGTCGATCGTCGTCGTGATCAAGGTGTTGAGGACATTGATGTCGTGGTCGAAGTCCATGTCATGCTCCTGCAAATGGGGGTGAGCTTCAAGAACGAAGCACGGCCCCGAATGTTCAGGGGCCTGCCTCATCGCCGGAACGTCTCCACTTGGGTTCGGTTATTGATCGGGTGAGGAGGCCGAAGAGATGAAGCTGAAGCCGGTTTCGGAGCAGGTGATCGTCATCACCGGGGCGTCGTCGGGGATTGGACTTGCGACGGCGCGGATGGCGGCGCGCAAGGGGGCCCGGGTGCTTCTCGCCGCGCGCAGCCGCGACGCGCTCGCGGAGGCGGTGGATACCATTCGTCACGCGGGCGGCGACGCGGCCTTCGTCGTCGCCGACGTCGGCGTCCGCATTGATGTCGAGAAGATCGCCGCCGAGGCGATCGAGCGCTTCGGCGGCTTCGACAGCTGGATCAACGATGCCGGAGTCATCGTCTGGGGCCGGATCGGCGAGCTTGCCGAAGCCGACATGCGGCAATTGTTCGAAACCAATTTCTGGGGCGTCGTCCACGGCTCGGAAGTGGCGATCGCCCATCTTGCCGACAAAGGCGGGGCGCTGATCAATGTCGGCTCGGTGGAATCGGACCGGGCGCTCCCGCTCCAGGGCATCTACGCCGCCAGCAAGCATGCGGTGAAGGGCTTCACCGACGCGCTGCGGATGGAGCTCGCCGCCGCCGACTCTTTGATCTCCGTCACTCTGGTCAAGCCGTCGACGATCGGCACGCCTCTGCCCCAGCACGCCAAAAGCGTCACCGGCTTCGAACCCAAATTCCCGCCGCCGGTCTACGAGCCGGACGAGGTCGCCGCGGTCATTCTTCGCGCCTGCGAACGGCCGGTCCGCGACGCCTTCGTCGGCAGCGCCGGCCGGATGATGAGCAGCCTCGGCCAGCGGGCGCCGCGGGTGGCCGACTGGGTGAGCGAGAAGTTCCTGCTGCCGATCGAGGAAAGCGATCGGCCGGCGACTCCCGGCGACAATCTCTATCACGGGCAGGCCGAGGCCCGGATCTACGGCGATCACCAGGGAAGCCTGATCCGGCCGAGCCTCTCCAGCCGTTTTGCCCGCAATCCGCTGGCGACCTGGGCCGTCGCCGGCGCCGCCGCGTTCGGCTTCGGCGCGGTTCTCTGGCGCCGCCGCGGCCGC
>DAINCA010000083.1:0-8002 GCA_036732645.1 Allosphingosinicella sp. | reverse complement strand
GCCACGCGAAGGTCGAGGAGTTCGTCACGCCGCAGGCCTTTTCGGCGTTCGCCGCAATTGCCCGGGCCAAAGGCTTCCTGCTCGTCGCGGCCAGCCCGCTGACCCGTTCGAGCTACCATGCCGGTGACGATTTCGCGAAGATGAAGGCTGCTCGCGAGGCGAAGCTCGCAGCTGCGCGTTGAGCTTGCATGCCGCGGCATAGCGAAACCCGGAACCTGCCATACAGCCCGGAGCAGCTGTTCGATCTGGTGGCCGACGTCGGCCGCTACCAGGAATTCCTGCCCTGGGTAGCCGCGACCCGGATCCGGTCCGACAGCGACACGGCGATGATCGCCGATCTCGTCGTCGGCTTCCGGGCTCTGAAAGAGACGTTCACCTCCCGGGTTCACAAGAGGCGTCCCCACGAGATCGAGATCGATTATGTGGAAGGGCCGCTCAAATATCTCCACAACAGCTGGAAGTTCTTCCCCGACGACAAAGGCGGGACCGAGGTCCATTTCTGCGTGGACTTCGCGTTCAAGAACCGGATCTTCGAGAGCCTGGCAGGCCAGATGTTCGATCGCGCTTTGCGCCGGATGATCGGGGCCTTCGAGGAGCGCGCCGCCGTACTTTACGGCGAGGGCAGCAGCAGTTCGAGGGCGCAGAGCGCGGCCTGAAGCCGCACTCCACCCCGGCCGAGATCGCCGAACGCCTTGGTGTCGGCAACCATGTCATGCGGATCGGAATCGCGGTCGGCGCGGGCGAAAACGACGGTCCCGACCGGCTTCATCTCCGATCCCCCGCCAGGGCCGGCAATCCCCGTCACCGCAACCGCGGTGTCGGCACCGCTGCGCGCCAGAGCGCCTTGGGCCATCGCCCAGGCAGTCGCGACCGAGACCGCGCCGAACGTCTCGAGGACATCGGTGCTGACGCCGAGCAATTGTGACTTGGCCTCGTTCGAATAAGTGACGAAGCCCTCCTCGAAAATCTCCGAGCTGCCGGGAATTTCGGTCAGTGCCGCGGCCACGAGCCCGCCGGTACAGCTTTCCGCCACTGCCACCCGCCGGCCCAGCGCCCGATTGGCTTCCACAACTCGGGTGGCAAGCTCGATGAGTTCATCCGGAAGAGTGAAGTCGCGAGACTCCATCATGCCGGGCATAGTGGGTTGTTGGCCGAAGTGGGACGCGCTGTTCCGGCGATGCCCAGCCCCGCGCCGGCAAGCCGCGCGATATTTTCAGGCGGGAGCGGCGCCAGCGCTTCGATGAAGTCATTTGCGTCCGCACAGGCCGCGGTGTCGATGCTGCTGATCATCGCAGCCGCCATCACAGTGACGAATCCCGCCATCAACTCCGGATTCGCGCTGGGGTCCAACACCGGCATGGCCAAATCCGAATTTTCGGGCGAAGACCCCGTCCGCTCCGTATTTCCGGCGAACGCCGTCTCTGCATCAGCGGCACCTGCTTCCGCTCCAGCCCCGCTCGCTTCTCCCCCTTCGGCAGCAGTAGCGGGAGAAGGGCGCGACATTCGTGCAAACGCGGCGAAAGCGGAATTCCGACGCGGTTCCGCCGCCGCACGCATCCGCGTCAGCATCGCGCCAGCTCCTCCGTTGAGGAACGCACTCTCGCCGACATGCGGTCGGCACCGTTCGGCCAACGCGCCCAACCCAATCGAAGCGGCTGTGAGCGCGATATCGCCAGCCTCCTGCCGGGTAAGACAGCGTTCCGGCGCCGCCGCCACCGGCGACGCCATCAAAGCGGCGATGACGATTGCATTGATCATGGTCTCCCCCCGATCGACACGCTGGCGACGGCCTGAGCGGCGATACCCTCCCGACGGCCGGTGAACCCAAGACCCTCGGTGGTCGTCGCCTTGATGCTAACCGAGCGGATCGGCAGTCGCAACAAAGCGGCGAGCCGCTGGCGCATCGCCTCCCGGTGAGGACCGATGCGGGGCTCTTCGCAGATGATATTGACGTCCACATGCTCGATCCTCGCACCGGCGAGGCCGGCGAGGCCCAGCGCATGTTCCACGAACAGGGACGAGGCAGCACCGCGCCATTTTACGTCGGACGGTGGAAAATGATCGCCTATGTCCCCGGCGCCGAGCGCACCGAGGATGGCATCGGTCAAGGCGTGAAGGACGACATCGGCATCGCTATGGCCCTTGAGGCCCCGCGAGTGAGGGATCTGAATTCCACCCAGCCATAGCTCTTCGCCGTCGGCGAAGGCGTGGACGTCGAAGCCCAGACCCGTCCGGCTAGTTGTCCTGGTCTCGAGCTGCCGCTCCGCTCGCCGGAAGTCGGCGTCGTAAGTGAGCTTTTCCAGCGCCTCGTCCCCGGTGACGGTTGCAACCTCAATTCCGGCGGCGCGGGCGATCTGGGCGTCGTCGCTGGCGTCCGGCCCAGTCCACATCTTATGGGCCCGGAGGATCTCGTCGAAATGGAAGGCCTGCGGCGTCTGGACCCGCAATATTCCTTCGCGCTCGATCACCGGACCCAGCAAATCCTCGCCTTTGGCGAGGGTGTCGACCACCCGAAGAACGGGGACCGCGCCCGCCTGGTTCGACAGCGCCTCGAGCAGACGATCGATGACCTCGGCCGGAACGAAAGGCCTGGCCGCGTCATGGATCAATATATTCGACGGCCGTTGAGCGGCGATGGCATTGAGGCCGTTTCGGACCGATTGCTGGCGGGTGGCACCGCCGATGATCGCGGCGGGGAGAGCGGTTTCGCCAACCGCTTCACGATAAAGTCCTTCCTGGCCTTCGCCGATCACGACCCTGATCTCATCGATGGCAGGATGCTCCAGCGCTTCGATCGCGTGGGCAATCATGGGACGGCGGCCGAGCGGTCGATATTGCTTGGGAAGCTCGCCGCCGGCGCGGGCGCCGCTCCCAGCCGCGACGACCAAAGCCACCGTCTTGCCCCGCATTTCCATCCGCGATCCCTAGTTTGTGCGCACTCTGGCTGCAATGAGAGACAAAGCGTGAACCTTGCCCGAGACGTTCATTCACCCTATCTCGCCCGTCCAATGCGCCGCCTGAAACCCATCCAGATCGGTCCGGTACGGGTCGAGACGCCGGTCATTCTGGCGCCGATGACGGGTGTGACCGACATGCCGTTCAGACGGATCGTCAAGCGTTATGGGGCGGGGCTCACCGTTACCGAGATGATCGCCAGTCAGGCGGCGATAAGGGAAACGCGTCAATCGCTTCAGAAGATGGTCTGGGATCCGGTCGAAGAACCGGTCTCGATGCAGCTTGCCGGTTGCTCGCCGAAGGAGATGGCCGAAGCGGCCAAGCTGAACGAAGACCGCGGCGCCGCGATCATCGACATCAACATGGGCTGTCCGGTGAAGAAGGTCGTGAACGGCGACGCCGGCTCCGCTTTGATGCGGGACTTGAAGCTCGCAGCGTCCATCATCGATGCCACCGTCAGGGCCGTCGAGGTTCCGGTCACGCTCAAGATGCGGATGGGCTGGGACCATAACTCTCTCAACGCGCCCGAGCTGGCTCGGATTGCCGAGGATCTCGGAATCCGGATGATCACCGTTCACGGCCGCACGCGCTGCCAGTTGTACAAGGGCGAAGCCGACTGGCGCTTCATCCGCAAGGTGAAGGACGCGGTGACCATCCCGGTGATCGCCAATGGTGACATCAATTCCGTCGAGGACGCGGATTCGGCTCTCGAACAATCGGGCGCGGACGGGGTGATGATCGGCCGCGGCGCTTATGGTCGCCCCTGGCTTCTTCGCCAGGTGATGCACTGGCTGAACACCGGCGAACGCCTCCCCGACCCATGCCTCGAAGAGCAATATCGGGTGATCACGGATCAATATGACGCGATGCTCGACCTGTATGGGCCTGTCATCGGCGTCAATTGCGCGCGCAAGCATATTGGCTGGTACACCAAAGGCATTCACGGTTCGGCGGAGTTCCGCAACGCCTTCAACAAGGAAGCTGAACCGGACCGTGCGAGGGCCATGTTGCACAATTTCTACGGTCCCTGGCTGAGCAAGGCGGCGGCCTGAGCGTCGAAACCGCTTCTGCATGCGCCGAGACGGCGGATGACTGTGTTCTTTAGGCCACATTGTTGTGTTAGAGCCGCTGTGTGAACGCGGAATCAGCGATCCCCGTCGAAACCCGCCCGCGCTGGCGGCGACAATTGTCGGTGATGGTCCGCCGACGTGGCTTCGTGCCCTTGATCGAGACGGGCGCCATCGTCGCTCTGATCCTCACCCTCATCATCAGCTACTTCATCATCGCCGGCCGAAGCAGCCCAGGCGCCTTGCTCACGCCGCCGATGGTGGCCGGCCTGCTCGTCGCCAATCTCGTGCCCGCGATGGCATTGATGGTGCTTGCCGCCCGGCGCGTGGCCAAGAAACGGGCGGTCCGCACCGAGCTTGGGGGACGCGGCCGGCTCCACGTTCGCCTGGTCGCCTTGTTTTCGGTCATCGCCAGCGTTCCGACGCTACTGGTCGTCATCTTCGCATCGCTTCTGTTCCAGAGCGGCCTGCAATTCTGGTTCTCGGATGATGCCGAGACGATCCTTCGCAATGCCGAGAACGTCGCCAGGGTCTATCGCGATGACCATATGAACCGGATCGCTCTGGAAGGCCGAGCGATGGGAGAGGACATCGTCGACGAGATCAACCGGGTCGGGATCGAGAGCGAGGATTTCAGGGACTGGGTTCTGATCCAGAAGATCTATCGGACGCTCGACGAGGCCGCGGTGATAAGCGTTACGCCCGCAGGAATTCTTCAAAGCCATGTCGTCGTCGATCTTGACGGTCGGCCGATGGAGCAACGCGTTTCTCCGGCCGCGTTGCGCCAGCTACGCGCAGGCGAGGCGCTCGTCGCTACCGATGCCGGCGATCGGGTCGAAGCCGTCATTCGGCTCGATCCCAGTGCCGAAATCTATCTCTACGTCTCCCGCCGGCTGAATCCAGAGTCGCTCGAGCTGATCGACGAAGCAGGGCAGGCGGCAAGCGATTATCGGGAAACACTTCGACGGTCGCGAAACCTGCAACTTCGCTTCAACGCGATCCTGTTCGTCATGTCGCTGCTGATCGTCGCAATCTCGATCTGGATCGCCCTCAAGCTCGCGGACCGTCTTGTTCGCCCCGTCGGCGAGCTGGTCAACGCCGCTCGTCGGGTCACCGCGGGTGACCTGTCAGCCAGGGTTCCCACCTCCAATCTGAAAGATGAAGTCGGGACGCTGGGCAATGCCTTCAATCGAATGACCCGGCGGCTGGAGGAGCAGACCGGCGCTCTGGTCAGCGCCAATGCGCAGCTCGACAACCGCCGCGCCTTTACCGAGGCGGTGCTGGCCGGAGTCACGGCGGGTGTCATTTCCGTCGATGAAGACCATGTCGTTCGCCTGATGAACAGCTCGGCCGAAAACCTGCTGAAGACGGCTGGTCAAAGCCCCGTCGGTCAGAAGCTTTCCGATCTGGCGCCGGAGCTGGCCCGTCAGCTCACGGCCGAGGAACGGGAGGACGTCGTCCAGTTTTCCTCTCGGGGGGAACCCCGGACCCTCGCGGTGAAGACGGTGAAGGTCCAGGGCGGCCACGTTCTCACCTTCGACGATATCACCGAGCAATTGATGGATCAGCGAAGGGCCGCCTGGTCCGATGTGGCTCGCCGGATCGCCCACGAAATCAAGAATCCCCTGACCCCGATTCAATTGGCGGCTGAGCGGCTTCAGCGCCGCTACGCTTCGGAGATCCAGTCGGACGCAGGGACATTCGAGCGGTTGACCGGTACGATCGTCCGCCAGGTCGGCGATCTGCGGCGAATGGTCGACGAGTTTTCATCCTTCGCGAGAATGCCGAAGCCGAGCTTCGCTGAGGAGCCGGTGGCGGAGATCGCCCGGCAGGCCTTGTTCCTGCACGAGGTGGCGCATCCCGATATCGCCTTCGTCCTCGATGCTCCGGATCCGTCGCCGATATTGGTCTGCGATCGTCGCCTCCTCGGCCAGGCCCTGACGAATGTCGTCAAGAACGGGGTCGAGGCGATCGAGCAGAAGCGGGAGGAGGGGCGGACCGCAGTCGACGGTGACCGGATCACGATGAGTGTCCGTGAGCGAGACGGGAAGCTCGTGATCGAGGTATCCGACAGCGGCGTCGGCCTGCCTGCCGACCGGGGTCGTCTGACCGAACCTTATATGACGACGAGGGCGAAGGGGACCGGACTCGGCCTCGCCATCGTCAAGAAGATCGTCGAGGAGCATTTCGGCCATATCGAATTCGAGGACGTAGCCGGCGGCGGGTCGCTGGTCCGCTTCCAGTTCGATCAGGCCGCCCTTGCCCGACTGGCTCCCCCGGGTGTCGAATATTCTGAAGAGAGCGTAGCAAATGGTTGATACATCATGGCTTTAGACATCCTCATCGTTGACGACGAGCAGGATATACGTGACCTGGTTTCCGGGGTGCTCGAGGATGAAGGTTATTCGACCCGGGTCGCCGCCAACAGCACCCAGGCGCTCGAGGCGCTCGCGGAGCGCCGGCCATCCTTGGCCTTGCTCGACGTGTGGCTCCAGGGCTCGAAGCTCGACGGGCTGCAGTTGCTCGAGGAGATCAAGCGGCGCGATCCGACGCTGCCGGTGCTGATTATCTCCGGCCATGGCAATCTCGACACCGCCGTGGCGGCAATCAGGCAGGGCGCCGTCGACTTCATCGAAAAGCCGTTCGAGGCCAGCCATCTCGTCCACCTCGTCGACCGAGCGACCGAGACGGAGCGGCTCCGACGGGAGAATGAGGCGCTTCGCCTTCAGGTCGGCAACGACCACGAGCTCACCGGCTCGAGCACCGGGATCAACAATGTCCGGGCCACGCTGAAGCGCGTCGCAGCGACCGGCAGCCGGGTTCTCATCTCCGGACCGGCCGGGGTCGGCAAGGAAGTGGCCGCCCGTCTCCTCCACGCCTGGAGCCCACGCCAGAAGGGACCGTTCATCGTCGTGACTGCGGCGCGGATGACTCCGGAACGCGTTGAAGAGGAGCTGTTCGGTGTCGAGGAAGGGGGCGAGTTGTCGCGGCCAGGCTTGCTCGAACAGGCCCATGGCGGGACTTTGTTCCTCGATGAGATTGCCGACATGCCCTTGTCCACGCAGGGAAAGATCCTGAGGGTGCTGACCGACCAGAGCTTCACGAGGGTAGGGGGGCAGCGCACCGTGAGAGTCGACATGCGGGTCGTCTCCTCGACCGCGCGCAACCTCCCGGACGAGATCGCCGGCGGGCGCTTCCGGGAAGACCTTTATTATCGCCTGAACGTCGTCCCGGTGCACCTGCCGGCACTGTCCGAACGCCGCGAGGACATACCCGAGCTCGTCAATCATTTCTCGGCCCGCTACGCTGCGGACCAAAGGGTCGCAACGCCGATCGTGTCGGTCGACGCCATGGCGGCATTCCAGGCCTATGACTGGCCCGGCAACGTGCGCCAGCTGCGCAACGTCATCGAACGGACGATCATCCTCGCGCCCGGCGAACGGATCGGCTGTATCGAGATCGACATGCTGCCGCCTGAGATCCTCAACGATCAGGCCCAGCTCACGCCCAGCGAGGCCGTCAAGGCGATCATGGGGACGCCGCTTCGGGAAGCGCGAGAGACGTTCGAACGCGAATATCTCAAGGTTCAGATCCGGCGCTTCTCGGGAAACATTTCGCGGACCGCCAACTTCATCGGCATGGAGCGATCGGCCCTGCACCGGAAACTGAAGGCGCTGGGTCTCGCCGACGCCCGCTCGGAGAGCAGCGAGTAAGGCCGCCGACCGTCGTCATGGCTTCCCACAGGGTGGCGTGATAAGGTGAGCGCGACAGGCCGAACGATGAAGTCGGGAGAAAAGAGAAATGGCCGACAAGGTCAACAACCTCCAGGACATGTTTCTGAACAACCTGAGGCGCAGCAAGACACCGGTGACCATGTTCCTCGTCAAGGGCGTGAAGCTCCAGGGGATCATCACCTGGTTCGACAATTTCTCGGTGCTGCTGCGCCGCGACGGCCAGGCGCAGCTGATCTACAAGCACGC
>DAINCA010000082.1:0-8013 GCA_036732645.1 Allosphingosinicella sp. | reverse complement strand
GGGGTGGGCGGTGCGAGGGGCCGAAGCCAAGTCTCATTCAAAGATATATCTTGACGGAAGTTCGATAAGATATATCTTAGACCCATCTAAGTAGGAGAATGTCGATGGGTATGCGATTCAGGATGCGCGGCTGTGGGCCGCGGCACTCCGGCTTTCCGGAAGGTCTGTTCGCGATGAATTTCGGGCCGGGTGGCCCTCGTGGCCATGAGCGCGGCGGCTGGGAATTCGATTGGGGTGGCGGTGGCGGCCGTGGCGGCCGCGGACGCCGGCGAATGTTCGAGGCGGGCGAGCTTCGCCTGGTCCTGCTGAAGCTCATCGCCGACCAGCCGAGGCATGGTTACGACCTGATCCGCGCGATCGAGGAGATGACCCACGGCGATTATGCGCCGAGCCCCGGCGTCGTCTATCCGACTTTGACCATGCTCCAGGACATGGGCCAGATCGAGGAAGCGAAAGAAGATGGCGCTCGCAAGGTCTTCGCCGTCACCGACGAGGGCCGGGCCCATCTCGATAAGAAAGCCGAGGAGGTGGAAGGCCTGTTCGATCGGCTCGAGGCGCTCGGCAGCGACCAGCGCAAGGCCGGCGGAGCGCCGATCAAAAGGTCGGTCGCGAACCTCCTGTCGGCCTTGTGGCACCGGGTCACCCGCGGCGAGACCGACGAACAGACGATCCACGACATCGCCGCCATCCTCGACGAAGCGGCGCAGAAGATCGAACGGCTGAAGCGGCCGGATCCCGAGACCGACTGATCCGGCTCGCCCCGGCGCCTCACGGTCGCCGCGGGCTCAGCGGCCGCGGAACAGGCTTCCGAAAATGCCGCGGATGATCTGACCGGCCACCCGGTTGGTGAGCTGCCGCTGGACGGTTCGGCCGAGCTGCTTGGCCATCTGCTCATGCATCGGCGCGTTGCGCTTGCGTTCGCGCTCGATCCGGGCCTGCTCGCGCTCCTGCGCCCGTTGCGCCTTCTCCGCCTCCGACTGGGCCTTGGCCGCTTCCTTCTGGGCCTTGGCCTCGGCGGCGGCGGCCACCACCTGTTCGGCGCGGGCCGTCAGCAGCTCGTGGGCGCTCTCGCGGTCCAGTGTCGCGTCATATTTGTCGCCGATCGGTGACAGGGTACGAAGGATCGCGCGTTCCTTGTCGGTCAGCGGGCCGGCCCGCGAGTAAGGCGGCCTGATCGCGGTTCGCTCGACCGGCGTCGGCGCACCTTTCTCGTCGAGCACCGAGACCAGGGCCTCGCCGGTGCGAAGTTCGGTGATCGCCGTTTCGACGTCGAGTTCCGGGTTGATCCGGAACGTCTCGGCGGCGGCCGCGATCGCTCTCTGGTCTCTCGGCGTGAAGGCGCGAAGGGCGTGCTGGATCCGGTTGCCGAGCTGGCCGGCGACCTCGTCGGGAATGTCGATCGGATTCTGGGTGACGAAGAAGATTCCGACGCCTTTGGAGCGGATCAGGCGAACGACCTGCTCGACCTTCTCGCGAAGCGCGTCGGGGACGTCGTCGAACAGGAGGTGGGCCTCGTCGAAGAAGAAGACGAGCTTCGGCTTGGCCGGGTCGCCGACCTCGGGGAGTTCCTCGAACAATTCCGCCAGCAGCCACAGCAGGAAGGTGGCGTAGAGCTTCGGATTCTCCATCAATTTGTCGGCGGCGAGTATGTTGACGTAGCCGCGGCCATTTTCGTCGGTCTGGAGGAAGTCGGTGATGGCGAACGCGGGCTCGCCGAAGAAGCGGTCGGCCCCCTGCGAGGCGAAGGACAGAAGCTGGCGCTGGATGGTGCCGACCGAGGCCTTGGCGACATTGCCGTAGCGGGTGGAAAGCGTGCTCGCCTGGTCGCCGCAATAGGTCAGCAGCGATTGCAGGTCGTCGAGGTTGAGCAGCAGCAGCCCTTCCTCGTCGGCGACCCGGAAGGCGATGTTGAGAACGCCTTCCTGGGTGTCGTTGAGGCCGAGCAAACGCGACAGCAACAAGGGTCCCATTTCGGTGACCGTCGTCCGGATCGGATGACCCTGCTGTCCGAACAGGTCCCAGAAGATCACCGGATTGTCGGCATAAGCATAATCGGTCATGCCGAGTTCGGCGGCCCGATCGGTGAACGCCTGATGCGCCTTCTGATCGGCGGTTCCCGGCATCGCCATCCCGGCGAGGTCGCCTTTGACGTCGGCGGCGAACACCGGGACTCCGGCGCGCGAAAAGCCTTCCGCCAGGCCCTGCAAGGTGACGGTCTTGCCGGTTCCGGTCGCGCCGGCCACGAGCCCGTGGCGATTGGAGCGGTCGAGCCGAAGCCACTGCGGATTGTTGCCGCTCTGGCCGATGAACACGGCATCGTCTCTGGTCATGACCTCTCCTTACGGAACCGGGCTGTGCCGGGGTTGCCGGCCGCCGCTCTGATGCTGGCGGATGATCCGGATATACGCGTCGATGAGCTCGTGATTGATCTCGTCCCAGCCATAGCGCTTGCTGGCTTCGCAGCCCGCTCGTCCTGCGGCGTGGCGCGATTCCTCGTCGCTGCAATAATGGCTCAGCGCCTCGCAGAACTGGTCGCACGCGCCGGGGCGGACGAGCCGGCCGGTGAGCCCGTCCGTGACCAGGCTCTCGCTTCCCGTCGCGCGGGCGGCGACGACCGGAAGCCCGGCCGCCATCGCTTCCAGGGTCACGTTGCCGAAGGTCTCGGTGACGGAGGGGTTGAACAAGATGTCCATCGACGCGACCGCCCGGCCAAGGTCCGTCCCTTCCTGATGGCCGACGAAGCAGGCGTCGGGAAGCCGTTTCTCGAACCAGTCGCGGGCGGGACCGGCGCCGACCACCATCACCTTGTGACGGACCTGGCGCCGTGCCAGCCGGTCGATCGTGTCGGAATAAACGTCCAGCCCCTTTTCCATCACCAGCCGGCCGACGAAGCCGATCACCGGAACATCGTCGTCGATCCCGAGGCTTCGCCGCCACTCGAGGTCGCGGCGGCCGGGATTGAAGATCTCGCGGTCGATCCCACGGGTCCAGATGCCGACGTCGAAATTCATCCTCTGGTCGCGAAGCAACTGGGCCATCGAATCGGACGGCGCGAAGATCGCGTCGCAGCGGCGGTAGAATCGGCGAAGGAGGGCAACGACCATCGGCTCGAGAAAGGCGAGTCCGTAATAACGCGGATAGGTCTCGAACCTTGTGTGGACCGATGCGACGACCGGCAGATCCCAGTCGTGCGCGAGAGTGACGGCGCGATGGCCGAGGAGTTCCGGGCTTGCGACATGGAAGATGTTCGGGCCGAAGTTGCGCAGGTCACGCCGGACTCTTCGCGGGATCGCGAAGCCGAATTTATATTCCGACCGTCCCGGGATCGGGAAATAGGGAATGTGAGTGAGATCGCCTTTCGGCTCGAAGGCGGGGTTCTTCACCGTCGGCGAATAGACGCGGACCTTGGCGCCCGAACGAAGCAGATAATCCGCGAGCCGGTTCAGCGCCTGGTTCGCCCCGTCGCGGACATAATTATAGTTGCCGCTGAATATGGCTACTCGCAGATCGCTGACGTCCATTGAAAGGGGCGATAGCGGCTCCTTTACCGTTCGCCAAATCGCATTGCGCGCAAGCGCCCGCCTCTGGACTTCCCGTGGCTGCTGATGAAGGCTGATCGAGGGGAGCGGGAGCGAATGACGGATATCCGACCGGCCGAACATTTCGACGTGCTGATTGTCGGTGCCGGCATTTCCGGAATCGACGCCGCGTACCACCTGAAGACACGCTGCCCCGGCCGGACATGGCTGATCCTGGAGGCCCGTGAGGCGATCGGCGGTACCTGGGACCTGTTCCGCTACCCCGGTATCCGCTCCGATTCCGACATGTACACGCTTGGTTTCCCGTTCCGCCCGTGGCGGGGCGACAAGGCGATCGCCGATGGTGCCGCGATCCGGGATTATGTCGAGGAGACGGCGCGCTTCTTCGGCATAGACCGCCAGATCCGTTTCTCTCACCGGGTGACGAAGGCCTCATGGTCGTCCGCCGACGCGCTCTGGACGGTGGAGGTCGAGACGGAAGGGGAGAGCCGCGTCCTCACCTGCGGCTTTCTGTTCCTGTGCAGCGGCTATTACGATTATGCCCAGGGCTACCGGCCGCAATGGCCGGGCGAGGAAGACTTCGGCGGGCGAATCGTCCATCCCCAGGCCTGGCCCGAGGATCTGGACGTCTCGGGGCGTCGGGTCGTCGTCATCGGCAGCGGCGCCACGGCGGTGACCCTGGTTCCGGCTTTGGCCGAGCAGGCCTCGCACGTCGTCATGCTCCAGCGTTCGCCGAGCTACATCGTGTCCCGGCCTTCGCGCGATTCGATTGCCCACTGGCTCCACCGCCGACTTCCGCCAAAGCTCGCCGACCGATTGATCCGCTGGAAGAACGTCCTGCTCGGGATCTTCTTCTTCAATCGCGCACGCAAGCAACCGGCCAAGGTGAAGGCGGCGATCCTCAAGCTGGCGGCGGAGAGTCTGCCCTCAGATTTCGACGTCGAACGCCATTTGTCGCCTCATTACGATCCCTGGGATCAGAGACTCTGTCTCGTCCCCGACAATGATCTGTTCGAAGCGATCTCCGCCGGCAAAGTATCGATGGTGACCGGTCCCATCGATCGGTTCAAAGCCGACGGCATCCTTCTGCAATCCGGCGAGGAGGTTTCAGCCGACATCGTCGTCACCGCGACCGGACTAAACGTGAAGTTGCTCGGCGGGATCTCGCTCGTCGTCGACGATGAGGCGGTGAACGTCGCCGATCGCTTCAGCTACAAGGGCATGATGCTGAACGACGTGCCGAACCTGGTGCTTTCGTTCGGCTACACCAACGCCTCCTGGACTCTGAAGTGCGATCTCACGTCGCGTTACGTCTGCCGGCTCCTCAACCACATGCAACGCTTCGGCTACGACGTCTGCGTGCCGCGCTTGCCGGCCAATAAGCTCGATCGGCAGCCGATGCTCGACTTCAGCTCGGGTTATGTCGCCCGTGCCCGTGAAGCGCTCCCGGCGCAGGGGCCCGTGCCGCCGTGGCGGGTCCATCAGAATTACCTTCGCGACCTGCTTTCGCTCCGTTTCCGCGCCGTCACCGACGAGGCGATGGAATTCGGTAAGGGGCAAAATGGGGCTGGTTGACTTCGCAAACCCGGCGCGGCACTTGACGTTTACGTAAAGGAGAGGCTTGGATGAGCGATCTGGACGTCTTTCGCAGCGAAACCCGCTCGTGGCTCGAGGCCAATTGCCCGCCGGAAATGCGCGAGCCGATGCGCGATGAGAGCGACGCCTGCTGGGGCGGCCGCAATCCGGTCTTCAAGAACGAGGCCCAGAAAATCTGGATGGAAAGGATGGCCGAACGCGGCTGGACCGTCCCGGACTGGCCCGTCGAATATGGCGGCGGCGGCCTGTCGGCGGCCGAAACCAAGATATTGAAGCAGGAGATGGCGCGGATCGGCGCCCGCAATCCGCTGATGAGCTTTGGTATCTCGATGCTCGGCCCGGCTCTCCTCAAATATGGCAGCGAAGAGCAGAAGAAGCGCTTCCTCACCGAGATTGCGCGCGGCGAGATACGCTGGTGCCAGGGTTATTCGGAACCCAATGCTGGCTCCGACCTCGCCGCGCTTCAGACGAAGTGCGAGGACAAAGGCGATCACTGGCTGGTGAATGGCCAGAAGGTATGGACCAGCTATGCCGACAAGGCGGACTGGATCTTCTGCCTCGTCCGAACCGATCCGCAGGCGCCCAAGCACCAGGGGATCAGCTTCCTGTTGTTCGACATGGCTTCGCCGGGCGTGTCGACGAAACCGATCCTCCTCATCTCCGGTTATTCGCCTTTCTGCGAAACCTTCTTCGACGATGTGAAGGTGCCCAAGGATCAGCTGGTCGGCGAGCTCAACAAGGGCTGGGACGTCGCCAAATATCTGCTCGGCCACGAGCGCGAGATGATCAGCGGCATGGGCCTCGGCGGCCAAACCGAATCGCTCGGCGCCGCTCTGAAGGAATCCCTGAAGGACGATCCGATCCTTCGCGCCGATGTCGCCCGGTTCGATGTCGACGCCATGGCCTTCCGGGCGATGTCCGAGCGCTTCATCGACGAGCTCAAGGCGGGTCAGGCCCATCCGGCGCAGCCGTCGATGATGAAATATGCGGGCACCGAGCTGAACAAGGCCCGCCACGAACTGGTCATGGCGGCGGGCGGATCGAACGCGCTCGAATGGGAAAGCGAAAGATCGCGCAACGGCAAGTCCGCCCGCGAATGGCTCCGGACCAAGGCCAATTCGATCGAAGGCGGGACCAGCGAGATCCAGCTCGGGATCGTCGCCAAGCGCATTCTCAACCTTCCCGGAGCCTGATCACATGCCGCTCTACCTCAACGAAGATCAGGCGATGCTTCGCGACACGGCGCGCGGCTTCATGGCCGATGAAGGCGCCATCGCGAAGCAATTGCGCCACTGGCGCGACCGGAACTGCAAGGACGGCTTCGGGCATGATTTGTGGAAGCAGTTCGCCGAGCTGGGCTTCACCGGAATATTGATCGACGAGGCCGACGGCGGCCTCGGACTCGGCCATGTTGAAGCGGGCATCGTCCTCGAGGAGATCGGCCGCAACCTGACCCCCTCGCCGTTCCTGATCAGCGCCGTCGCCTTCGTCGAGGCGGTGAAGGGGACGCCTCACGCCCAGCGTTGGTTTCCCGGAATCATCGCCGGCGACACGGTCGCCGCTTTGGCGATCGACGAGGGTGCGAAGCATCGCCCGGAGGCGATCGCGATGCAGGCCGAACGGTCCGGCAACGGCTTTCGCCTGTCGGGCCGAAAGCAGTTCGTCGTCCAGGGCGCCTCGGCCGACGTCATCCTGGTCGCCGCTCAAGGCGATGACGGACTGACCCTGTTCGCGGTCGAGCCGGAGTCGAAAGGGCTCGACGTCGAAGGCGTCCGGCTCGCCGATTCCAGCATCGGCGCGCGCATGACGTTCGACAAGGTCGAGGTCGATGCGGACGCGGTCGTCGGAGAGGTCGGCGGCGGCCAATCCATATTGTCCCGGGCGCTGAACGCCGGCCGCGTGGGAGCCTCGGCGGAGCTCGTCGGGGTCGGTTCGGCGGCGATGGACATGACCGTCGATTATCTGAAACAGCGCAAGCAGTTCGGGAAACTGATCGGCGAGTTCCAGGCGCTCCAGTTCCGGGCGGCGCATCTCTATTCGGAGCTCGAGATCGCCCGCGCCGCGACCCTGAAGGCGCAGCAAATGCTCGACGAATCGAGCGGGGAAGCGGAAGCGATGGTTTCGGTCGCCAAGGCCAAGGCGGGGCGCACATCGCAGCTCGCCGTTCAGGAAGGCGTGCAGATGCATGGCGGCATCGGCATGACCGACGAATATGATATCGGCCTCTACATGAAGCGCGACCGCGTCCTGAACGAGCTGTTCGGCGATCCCGCATATCATGCCGACAAGGTCGCGCGGCTGAAGGGTTATTGATCGTCAGGACGGCAGAAAGACATGGCCCTCGATCCCGACACCTTTGAAGCTCTGATCGACACCGTTCGCCGCTTCGTGGCTGAACGGCTTCGGCCGCTCGAGGACCGGGTCGCCGAGGACGACGAGGTTCCCGACGCGATCGTCGGCGAGATGCGGGAAATGGGCCTGTTCGGCCTCTCGATCCCGGAGGAATATGGCGGTCTCGGCCTCGACATGTCCGAGGAAGTTCGGGTCGCGCTCGAGTTCGGCCGGACGACGCCCGCTTTCCGCTCCGTCTTCGGGACCAATGTCGGGATCGGCAGCCAGGGCCTCGTCATGGCCGGCTCCGACGAACAGAAAAGCGAGTGGCTGCCCAGGATCGCCTCGGGCGAGATCATCACCAGCTTCGCCCTTACCGAGCCGAATGCTGGCTCCGATAGCGCCTCGGTTCAGACCCGCGCCGTGGCGGACGGCGACGTTTACCGCCTGAGCGGAAGCAAGCGCTTCATCACCAATGCCGACAAAGCGAGCTTGTTCACGGTAATGGCCCGCACCGGCGGGGAGGGCGCGCGCGGCGTTTCCGCTT
>DAINCA010000081.1:0-8047 GCA_036732645.1 Allosphingosinicella sp. | reverse complement strand
GATTCCGCCCTGTAAAGCGGTTGGACCATCAAGGACGCAATCACGGCAGCGACTTCGCAGGCAATGACGATCGCGGCGATCAGCCACCACCACTTGGCAATGATTCGCCAAATCTCGCTGGGATGAAGCTTGGTCGCTGTCGGGCCTGTCGGCATCGCAACGACGATGTCGCGAAGTCCGGTAGACGGCACATTACCGACCGGTTGAAAGGCCGGGACACCGCGGTTGTGCGGGAACGCGCCGCTGTGATCGTTCATCTTGAAATCCTAAGCTTTCTTGCCGTTCACTCAGAAGGGCCTGAACAATCCGAGCACAGGCAGGGCTTGCATTATGTCTCGCCACATTCTGCGAGTGTTAGACCCGTCCACGATGATGATGTCGTTGCCGTATATAGGCGGATCTTCGGATTCTGCGCGCCTGATCGACTGAAGATCGAAGGCTGCCGCCATCCTCGAGCCGTTGACCGTGCGGAAAACCAGCACACGTGAGGGGTTGGCGTCCTCGCTGGTCCCCCTTCCCAAGGCCACTGCCCGCATCAGCGTAGTCGCCCCGCGGATCGGCTTCACACCGGGTTCGCGGACGGCGCCGTCCACCGTGATCGTCTGTTCGCTCTGCTCGAGAACTGCAACCTGCACATCGGGCTGGTTAAGATATCGGGCGCTGAGGAGACGGGCTATCTCCTGCGAAAGCTCAGCCGGCGTCTTTCCCTGGGCGACAACGGTGCCGATCAACGGAAACTGGATGTTGCCGGCGGCATCGACCTGGAACTCTCCGGAAAGGTCCTCCACCTGGAAAGTCGTCACCCGGATCTTGTCGAGCGAGGACAGTCTTTGCTGAGACGCAGGAACAGCAGTCGCCTCCGCATCAGGAGCGGTGAACCCCGCCGGCTCGTAAGGAACACTCCCGCCACGGCCGCCTGCGGAACAGCCCGCCAGCGTCAGCAGGGTCGCTGCAATTCCAGCCGCGACAAGCGTCCGGACCTGATGCCGGATTTCGCCGACAAGATGATTTACTCGCACACGCCACTCCTTGAATCGCAACGGCCGAACCTTTTACAGCATGGCTCATGGCCAAATCAAAGCCTTTGAACCATAACCCTTTTTAACGTTCGTGGTGCTCTTCCGAGCACTCCTGCCGCGGTTATGGCCATCCCTTTGCCACGCAGTGATGCCAAGGTCCAGCCGAAGCCTTGCAACTTCGGCCCTGAGCCCGATATCGGCTATTGCAGAAAATGCGAGGAATATTCGAACATGTTGCGTCGCCTGCTGGGCCGTTCCAGTGAAAGAAGTCCCGTTGGTCCCGCGCACAGCCGCGCCTACGCGATCGGCGACGTTCACGGCCGGCTCGATCTGCTCGAGGACCTCCTGGATCAGATTGCCAGCGACAATGCGGGCCGCCGACCCGCCAAGACCTATCTCATCTTCCTTGGCGATCTCATCGATCGCGGCCCGGATTCACGCGGCGTCATAGATCTGTTGCTGTCTCGTCCACCCGTTTTCGCCCGGCCCGTCTTCATCAAGGGCAATCACGAAGAGTTCTTCCTTCGAATCCTCGACGGCGAGGAGGACACGGTCGTCGACTGGCTTACTTATGGCGGTTATCAATGTTGCGAGAGCTACGGGGTGACCCAGGGGTGGACTCTCAATGCCACTGCCCGTGAAATCCAGGAACGACTACGCAAGGTCGTTCCCGCCTCGCACCGAGCCTTTCTCGAGAACATGGCCGATAGTTTCCAGTTCGGCGACTACCTCTTCGTCCATGCGGGAATTCGGCCGGGAGTCCCGCTGGAAGCGCAGACGAGCAAGGACTTGCGCTGGATTCGGGAAGGTTTTCTCGATGACCGGACTGATCACGGGGTGATGGTGGTCCACGGCCACACGATCGTCGGCTCGCCAGAACAGCATCCCAACCGAATCGCCCTCGACACGGGTGCCTATCGAAGCGGCGTGCTCACCGCCTTGGGTCTTGAAGGTCGCGACCGCTGGTTCCTCGCCGCACGCCAACGGGAAGACATGGCTGCTGCCTGAAAGCGGAACTCAAGCTGAGCCCCGAGCCGGAGCGGCAGGCTGATCGACCAGATCGGCGTAGGTACCGACCTCGACAATTCGGCCGGCGCTCAATTTGACGAGACGGTCGCAGCCGGCGAGGGTCGAGAGCCGGTGCGCCACCATCAAAATGGTAAGGTTGGGGTCGTTCCCGACCAGGTTCGCCATCACCATCGCTTCGGTTTCATTGTCCAGAGCACTGGTCGCTTCGTCCAGAATCAAAACCGATGCCTGCTTATACAGCGCCCGGGCGATACCAATGCGCTGTCGCTGCCCGCCGCTCAACCGGACACCACGTTCGCCGACCGGCGTCAGATAGCCGTTCGGCAGGGCTTCGATAAATTCCGCGATGCCGGCATCGACCGCAGCGGCTCTCACCCGACCCATGTCGATCGCGCCTGGTGCGATTCCGAAGGCAATGTTCTCGGCTATCGCCGAGTCGCTGAGGTAGATGAACTGGGGAACATGAGCGATCTGGGTCTGCCAGCGCCGTCGGGTCGCGCCCGACAGCGCGATCCCGTCGATCCTGATCTCGCCAGCGCCCGGTTCGAGCAGCCCCATCAAGAGGTCGAGCAATGTGCTTTTACCGCTACCGGTTTCCCCGAGAAGGCCGATCCTTTCGCCCTTGCGGATTTCAAGAGTGATATTTCGGAGGGCATATTGCCGGCCGCCCGGATAGCGAAAGCCGACTTTGTCCATCTCGATCGCGCGGGTGAAACCGGCGCGTCCGCCCACCTCTTCGCTCTCACCGACGACCGATTCCGTCTTGCCGAGCAGGTCGGCAATGTCGAGAACGATCTGGAGCGAGCCGGCCGTCCGGCTCCAGGCGTGATAGATGGTCTGAAGCATCGGCAGCAGACGCTGAGCGCCGATCGCGAGGGCGCCGAGCACTGGGATGGCCCTGATCACGCCGCCGGGCTGGTAGCTCATGTACAGCGCCAGCAACGCGATGAGGATGATCGCGGCCGCCTCGATCACCATGCGCGGCGAGGAGGCGAGGAAGGTATTGACCATCTGCGCTCGCCGCAGTCGGTCGTCGACTTCTCGGAAGCCCTTCTCGAAAACCGGCTGCGAACGATCGATGAGGATATCCCGGATCCCGCCGAGCCCTTCCTGCACCTGCTTGATCCGCTCGGTATAGGCCTCGGCATGTATGCGTGAGTTGGCTGACAAGATCCGCCGCGTGGCGAGTGTGAGAGCGACATAGAGAAACACCATTGCGACGGCGGCGATCGAAGCCGTCACTGGATCGATGGCAACCAGCAAGACCAGGATGAAGATCGCCATGAACGCGGCCACTACGCCCTGCATCAGCGGGAGCAGCACCTGGAACAGAACCGCCTGGGCCTTCTCCACCCCCGCGATCACTTCGCTGGAGTTGCGCTCGACATGATAGAGATAGGGCTGGTGGAGCGCTCGCGAGAACACCTTTACGCCCAGATCGTGACCGACTCGAAACACGAAGGCTTGGACCGTCCAGTTGAGCAGCAGACGCACTGCGGCCCCGACGAGAGCCGCGCCGACGAGCAGGAACGTCGCTTCGACGATCCGCGTCTCGCCGGCTCGCCAGTCGAGCAAATCGAATATCGTTCGAACGATGCCGATTTCATTGGCTTGGGCGGGATCGGAGATGAGCGCCAGGAAGGGTAAAGCAGCGCCGATAGTGATCAGTTCGGCGCCAGCACCGGCAATCATCAGGGCGATGGTGAGGTAAAGCTGCCGCCGTCGCCGGCCGCCCATGAATGCATAGAGCGAGCCCAGCGCCTGCCAGACGCTGGGGGACGAAATCCGGCTATCGTCGGCGCGGTCGGGCACATGCCGGGACTAGAAGGAAAAAAGCCGGAAAGTCCACTGTTCCCATCGGTTCAGGCGCCAATCCCGACCATTGCCCGATTCCAGGCCAGGCTCTAAGCGCCGCGCCAGGCAGACATCTCGGGAAGACATATGGCTACTCTCGTTACCGGCGCGGCCGGGTTTATCGGCTTTCATGTGAGCGAACGTCTGATGGCGCGCGGCGAGAAGGTGATCGGTCTCGATAACGTCAACGATTATTACAGCGTCGCCCTCAAGCGAGATCGACTTGCCGAGCTCGGCCGGCGCCACAACAGCTTCGACTTCGTCGAAGCGGATTTCGCCGATCGCGAGGCGCTGTCGACGGCGCTCGACGGGCGGCAGATCGACCGGATCGTCCATCTCGGCGCCCAGGCGGGCGTCCGTTATTCGATCGAGAATCCCTACGCTTACGCCCAGTCGAACCTGGTCGGGCACCTCAACATGCTCGAGACGGCGAGGCAGCACGCCGTCGCGCATTGCGTCTACGCTTCCTCCTCATCGGTCTATGGCGGCAACAAGAACCTTCCCTTCCGGGTCGAGGACCGGGTCGACCAACCGCTTTCGCTCTACGCCGCCACCAAGAAGGCGGACGAGCTTATCAGCGAGACCTACTCACACCTCTATCGCCTGCCTCAGACCGGACTTCGGTTCTTCACCGTCTACGGTCCCTGGGGCCGGCCCGACATGGCGATGTGGATCTTCACCAAGGCCATCCTCGCCGGTGATGAGATCGAGGTGTTCGGCGAGGGCAACATGCGTCGCGACTTCACTTACGTCGATGATATCGTGACCGGGGTTGTCGCTGCGCTCGACAATCCACCCCCCGACGACGACGCGGAAAAGGCCGGCGGCAGCCGAAGCCCGCATCGGCTCTACAATATCGGCAATAACCGGTCAGAAGAGCTTACCCGAATGATCGGCCTGATCGAGCGCGCCTGCGGCCGCGAGGCGAAGAAGAAGCTCGTCCCGATGCAGCCGGGCGACGTCCGCGACACCTTCGCCGACATCAGCGCGATCGAGCGCGATCTGGGTTTCAGTCCCGCGACGACGATCGACGAGGGCATTCCTCGCTTCGTCGAATGGTACAAGAGCTATCACGGCCGCTAGAGTTGGAGCGGAGGCGAGACAAACCGAGCAGCCAGAGCGGCCATTCGCGGATTAACGAGCGGCGCTCCGGCGGCGTGTTTCGGCTCGCCTAAAGGGTCCAGCGGTCGATCCCAGGAAGCTCGCGCTCGCCATAGAGATTCTTGAGATCGGCAAGCAGTCCTCCATTCCTGACGAGACCGGCGACGCTGCTCTGGTCGAGCTCGGCATAAGCCTGGTGGGGGACCGCGACGACGACCAGATCATATTCTCGCTCGAGCGCCTCGTCGTCGAGTTCGACCCCATATTCGTGTCGAGCTTCGGCGGAATCGGCGAGAGGGTCGTGGATCGTCACGTCGTGGCCGAGCTCGGTCAGACGCCGGACAACGTCGATGACCTTGCTGTTGCGGAGGTCGGGAACATTTTCCTTGAAGGCGAGCCCAAGGATGAGGGCAGAGCCCGATGCGCCTCGCCGCTCGTGGAGCCGATCCGCGACCCAGTTGCCCATATTGTCGTTGATCGAGCGGCCGGACAGGATCACGTTTGGATCGACGCCGAGTTGCTGGGCCCGAAAGCTGAGATAATAAGGATCGACGCCGATGCAGTGGCCGCCGACAAGGCCGGGCTGGAACTTGAGGAAGTTCCATTTCGTCCCCGCTGCGGCGAGTACGTCCCAGATCGACAAATCGAGTTTCGAGAAGATCTGGGTGATCTCGTTCATGAAGGCTATGTTGATGTCACGCTGCGCGTTTTCGATCACCTTGGCGGCCTCGGCCGCCTTGATCGAGGCGGCCCGAAACACACCGGCACTCGTCGCAGCGCCGTAAAGCGAAGCGAGCCGCTCGGTCACCTCGGCATTCTCGCCGGCGACCACCTTGACGATCCTGTCGACGGTGTGTTCGCGATCGCCCGGATTGATGCGTTCGGGCGAATAGCCAAGGAAGAAGTCCTTGCCGCGCTTCAGCCCGGACACTTCCTCGATCAGCGGACCGCAAATCTCCTCGGTCACGCCGGGATAGACGGTGCTTTCGTAGACGATGATCGGGGCCCGACCCGGGTCCAGCAGGGGCGCGAGTGCGCGCGTCGCACCGATCACCGGACCGAGATCAGGCTGGCATCCGGCGTCGACCGGAGTCGGCACGGTGACGATGTAAATGTCCGCCCCAACGCAATCGTCGACGTCGTCGGTCAACTTTAACGACGAGCCGGCGAGCACCTGATCCTCGACCTCATTGGTACGGTCATGGCCTTGTCGCAGCTCGGCGATCCGACGGGCGTCGATATCGAGACCGGTGACCTCGAATTGCCGAGCAAGCGCGACCGCGAGCGGCAGTCCGACATAGCCGAGACCGATGACGACGACGCTGGGACTGGGAGACCAGCTCATGAAACCTTCCTGTAGTTGAAGCGAGATAGGGCGCGTGTTTGCGGCGTCCTAAGGTCGAACTGTGGCTGACAAGTCAATCCTCGAGGTGCCCGAATGCGCGCAACTGTTAGCGGCCGGGTGCGAGATCCTGAGTCGTTGCGACCGAGCGCACGGCGACCCCATGCAAGGTCCAGCCGCCGTTCCACTGGTAAAGGAGGTCGAACTGGACGCCCCTGGGACGCATCCTGAACATGCCGCGAAGCCGCAACAGGCCCTGGACGATCACGGGCGGAAACTCGTAGTTTGGCTGGAAGACGAGGGTGTCGGCGAGATCGAGCCGCTCCTGGCGCAGCACGGCAAAGACGGCCGCGAGGTTTTCGACCGAATTGCCCTGCTGAAAGCCTGGCGAACCCAAAGATCGGAGCACTGAATAATTGCCCGTTTTGTTGGCATGGTCGATCGCCGCCATCGTGCTCCAGAGCAACTTGGCCAGGGCCATGTCATCGGGCACTGCGACAGTGGCGGCTGGCGCTCGGGGCGCTGCCGCAGGCGTCTGAGCCGCGGCCGGAAAGGGCGCGGCTATTATAGCGAGAGAGAGGATGAGCCAAAGAAAATGGACCGGGGCAATGCGCCCCGGTCCATCGTTCGGACGTCGAACGTCTGTCGTCACCAGGCGGCCTGGAAGCCCGCCCGAGCGCCGATCTCGCCGCTGTCGAGGCCGAAGCCGACACCGGCCGAGAAGGACGACATGTCGCCGACGCGAGCGGTGAACGCGGCCGTTCCGGCGACCCGGTTCTGGAAGTAGCCGACACCGCCGGCGACCGCGAAATTCGCGCCCGTTGGCAGGCCAGGCGATTCCATGGCCAAAGCCATGGCGACACCTTCATTGGCCGTTCGAATGTCGCGTCGATTGACGTCGGCGAGGTCGAACAAGGTGGCGACGTTGGTCTGCAGGGTCGTCACATTGTTGTTGATCGTGCCGATCTGCGTGCCGAGCGTGCCGACCTGAGTCTGAAGCGCCGTGACCGCCGGCAACAAGGTCGTGTTCGTGGTAACGTTGCCGTTGGCATCGTTCACAAGAACGCCCGCCGTCGTATAGCCACCAAGGCGGACGGTGGTACCAGCTGCCCCGATCGTCACCTGATTGGCCGCGGTCGTCGTGGCTCCCGCACCGATCGCCGTGGACCCGGCGTGGAGGGCGCGGGCATTATCGCCGAGCGCGGTCGAATTCGCCGCCGTTGCCTGAGCCTGCCGACCGACTGCGACAGAAGTCGCGCCTGAGGCGACCGACTGCCAACCGAACGCCTGGGCACCACGGCCGGAAGCGACCGCTTCGCTGCCGATGGCCGTGGAATGGAAGCCCGAGGCTATCGTGTTGCTGCCGACGGCGACCGCATCTTCATCGAGCGCCTGCGATTCGCTGCCGAGCGCTACTGAATCCAACCCGGTCGCGGAGGAGCGGTTGCCGATCGCCGTCGACCCAATCCCGGACGCAGTCGCAACGGTTCCGAAAGCCGAGGAATTCGCGGCCTCTGCGAGAGAATCCGCCCCTACGGCAACGGCTTCCGCGCCCAAGGCGCGCGAAAGCGCACCGAGTGCTGTGGAGCCCAAACCGGTGGCTCTCGAGCAGTCGCCGAACGCGCTGGACAGCGCGCCGCTGGCCGTAGCGACGGTGCCTACGGCGGTCGACTGGGCGCCCGTCGCCTGCGCATCAGCGCCG
>DAINCA010000080.1:0-8063 GCA_036732645.1 Allosphingosinicella sp. | reverse complement strand
GGATACTGGCCGAGGCCAGAATTAGGTTGCCCCTCCACCACCCGGCTGCGCCGGGCGGTCCCCCTCCCCGAGGGAAGCTCGGGGAGGATCTTTGAGGCCCCAATCCCCACCATCACATCCTGAACAGGCCGAACTGGGCCCGCTCCCCAATCGGGGCGTTCAGGCACGCGCTGAAGGCGAGTCCGAGGACATCCCGGGTCTGAGCCGGGTCGATGATGCCATCATCCCAGAGGCGGGCGGTGGCGTGATAGGGGTTGCCTTCATCCTCGTAACGTTGCCGGATCGGGGCCTTGAAAGCTTCGGCTTCTTCGGCGGTCCAGCTTTCCGCGTCCTTGTGGACCGTCGCGAGGACGCTCGCCGCCTGCTCGCCGCCCATCACGCTGATCCGGCTGTTCGGCCAGGTGAACAGGAAGCGGGGCCCGTAGGCGCGGCCGTTCATCCCGTAATTGCCGGCGCCGAAGCTGCCGCCGATCAGGACGGTGATTTTCGGCACCTGTGCGGTGGCGACCGCCGTGACCAGCTTGGCGCCATCCTTGGCGATTCCCCCGGCTTCATATTTGCCGCCGACCATGAAGCCGGAAATGTTCTGGAGGAAAAGCAACGGCGTTCGCCGCTGACAGGCCAATTCGATGAAGTGGGCGCCTTTCAGCGCGCTCTCCGAGAACAGGATGCCGTTATTGGCGAGGATCGCCACCGGAATGCCCCAGAGCCGGGCGAAGCCGCAGACCAGGGTCGAGCCGTAAAGCGGCTTGAACTCGTGGAATTCGGAGCCGTCGACGATCCGCGCGATCACCTCGTGGACGTCATACGGCGTGCGCACGTCGTCCGGGATGACCCCGTACAGACCCTCAGGATCGAATTTGGGCGGCACAGGATCGGCGAGGTCTATGTCGATTTGCTTCAATGTGTTCAGCCGCGAGACGATGTCGCGGACGATCGCCAGGGCATGATCGTCATTGTCGGCGAGATGATCGACGACGCCGGACCGCCGGGCGTGAAGATCGCCGCCGCCGAGGTCCTCGGCCGAGATCACTTCACCCGTGGCCGCCTTCACCAATGGCGGGCCGCCGAGGAAGATGGTGCCCTGGTTCCGGACGATCACCGTCTCGTCGCTCATCGCCGGGACGTAGGCGCCGCCGGCGGTGCAGCTGCCCATCACGCAGGCGATCTGGGCGATACCCTGCGCGGACATCTGGGCCTGATTGTAGAAGATCCGGCCGAAATGGTCGCGGTCGGGGAAGACCTCGGCCTGATGGGGCAAATTGGCGCCGCCGCTGTCGACGAGGTAGACGCAAGGGAGCCGGTTCTGGAGCGCGATCTCCTGCGCCCGCAGATGCTTCTTCACCGTCATCGGATAATAAGTGCCGCCTTTGACCGTAGCGTCGTTGCAGACGACCATCGTCTCGCGCCCCGAGACCCGGCCGATGCCGGTGATCATCCCGGCACCCGGCACTTCACCTTTGTACATGTCGCAGGCGGCGAGCTGGCCGATTTCGAGGAAAGGGGAGCCAAGGTCGAGCAGCCGCTCGACGCGATCACGGGGAAGGAGCTTGCCGCGGCTCACGTGCCGATCGCGATGCTTGTCCGGACCGCCATTGGCGGAGCGACCGACGCGGTCGCGCAGATCCGCCGCGAGGGCGCGATTATGCTCGGCAAAGCGGCGGAAATCTTCGCCGCTTTCGTCCAGCTTCGAGGTGAGCACGGTCATCGGGTCTCAGCTTTCGCTTCTTTTTCTTCGAACTTCTCGACCGCCTCGGCAACCACCTCCATCTTGCGGCGATTCTTCGGGCTGAGCAGATATTGCCACACGCCGAGCAGGTTGACGCCGAACAGGACCGCGTTTTGCCACAGCAGGCCGCCGGTATCGTCCATCTGCGCGAAAGCAATCCAGGCAATGTTCATCGTGCAGAACAGGATGAAGCCGAAGCCGGTGACGCGTCGACCGAAGTCGCCGGCCAGCATGATCGCGGCGACGATGCCGCTGATCGTGGCGTACCATTCGAGAACGGTCGCGAGGGTCATGCCGCGCTGATCAGCTCGCGCCCGATCAGCATCCGCCTGATCTCGTTGGTGCCAGCGCCGATGTCGAGCAGCTTGGCGTCGCGATAGTAACGCTCGACCGGCCAGTCCTTGGTGTAACCGGCGCCGCCGAGCGCCTGAACCGCCTCGTTGGCGACCCGGACCGCATTCTCGCTGGCGTAGAGAATGGCGCCGGCCGCGTCGAAGCGCGTGGTCCGGCCGGAGTCGCAGGCCTTGGCCACCTGGTAGACGTAAGCGCGGGCCGAATTCAGGGCGACGTACATGTCCGCCACCTTGGCCTGCATCAGCTGGAAGCTGCCGATCGGCTTCCCGAACTGCTTTCGCTCCCGGACATAAGGAAGGACGCAATCCAGGCAGGCCTGCATGATTCCGAGCTGGATTCCGGCGAGCACGGTGCGCTCGTAATCCAGACCCGACATCAAAACGCCGACGCCGCCATCGACCGGACCCATCACGTTCTCGTCCGGAACCTCGCAGTCGTTGAAGACGAGTTCCGCGGTCGGCGAGCCGCGCATCCCCATCTTGTCGAGCTTCTGGCCGATCGAGAAACCGGGCATGTCCTTCTCGATCAGGAAAGTGGTGATGCCCCGGGAGCCCTCGCCCGGAGAGGTCTTTGCGTAGACGACCAGAGTGTCGGCATGGGTGGCGTTGGTGATCCAGAACTTCGTGCCGTTGAGGACGTAGCCGCCTTGCACCTTTTCGGCGCGAAGCTTCATTCCGACGACGTCCGAGCCGGCTCCGGCCTCGGACATGGCGAGCGAGCCGACGTGCTCGCCGCTGATCAGCTTCGGCAGATATTTACTCTTCTGCTCCGGGTTCGCCCAGCGCCGGATCTGGTTGACGCACAGGTTCGAATGGGCACCGTAAGAGAGGCCGATCGAGGCCGAGGCTCTGGCGATTTCCTCCTGTGCGATGACATGCTCGAGATAGCCCAGGCCGAGACCGCCAAATTCTTCCTCGACGGTAATCCCGTGAAGACCGAGCTCGCCCATTTCCGGCCAAAGCTCGCGCGGGAAATGGTCCTTTTCGTCGATCTCGGCAGCGATCGGCTGAATCCGGTCGGTGGCGAAACGGCGGGTGGTGTCGCGGATCGTGTCCGCCATCTCGCCGAGGTCGAAATCGAGGCCAAGCTCGGACATGCAAAAAATCTCCCTGTCGCGCGGGCCGTAGCAGAGCGGCGAAGGATCGGACAAGGCGGCCCAAAATTGGGCCGCAATCAGGAAGCGCCCCGTTCTCCGTGCACGTGAGGCTGCGGGTGCGCTGGCGGGCTTGGCGGGTGCTGCGCCGGATGCTGGGCCGGCGCCGGAGCCTGCGACGCCGGGCGTGGCGAGCCTCGGTGGCAGGTGAAGCAGCTGAGCCGGGGCTCGTGGAGGCCCGGGATCCCCGGTAAAATCTCGTCAGTTTGAACAAGCGCGGGTGGGAGACTATGTGCTTCGCATCGGCGCACCATCCGATCGCAGTCTCGCAGGACGATGTCGACGCCACCCTCGTTGAATCCACCCGATTGCGGGAGGAATGAAGATCAGGAGGGATCAGTTCAGGAGCAAACATGGCCACCAACGCCGCCGATCCGATCGTCATCCTCTCGTACGCCCGTACGCCGATGGGCAGCTTCCAGGGCGCGCTTGCCGGCGCTTCCGCGACCGAGCTGGGCGCCGCTGCCGTCAGTGCTGCCATCGAACGCGCGGGCGTATCCGGCGAACAGATCGAAAAGATCTTCATGGGCTGCGTGCTTCCGGCGGGGCTTGGCCAGGCGCCAGCCCGCCAGGCGGCCTTGGGCGCCGGTCTTCCGCGCTCGGTCGAGGCGACGACCATCAACAAGGTGTGCGGATCGGGGATGCAGGCGGCGATGTTCGCTCACGACATGATCGCCGCTGGGTCGGCTGATCTGATCGTCGCCGGCGGCATGGAGTCGATGTCCAATTCGCCTTATCTGATGAAGAAGCATCGCTCCGGCGCGCGGATCGGTCACGATACGGTCTACGACCATATGATGCTCGATGGCCTCGAGGACGCCTATGACAAGGGCCGGGCGATGGGCACCTTTGCCGAGGACGCCGCCCGCGAATATCAGTTCACGCGGTCGGCCCAGGACGAATATGCAATCGAATCGCTGCGCCGCGCCAGCCAGGCAATTCAGTCCGGCGCGTTCGATCGCGAGATCACGCCCGTCACCGTGGCGACGCGGAAGGGCGAAGAAACGGTTGCGATCGACGAGCAGCCGGGCAAGGCGAACCCGGAGAAGATCCCCAACCTGAAGCCCGCCTTCGCCAAGGACGGAACGATCACCGCCGCCAATGCCTCGAGCATCAGCGACGGCGCCGCGGCCCTGGTCATCACCCGCCAGTCCGTCGCCGATCGGCTGGGGGTGAAACCGGTCGCGCGGATCGTCGCCCATGCCGCTCATGCGCAGGAGCCGAGCAAGTTCACGACGGCGCCGGTGCCGGCGGTTCGCAAGGCTCTGGAGAAAGCGGGATGGAGCGTCGGTGACGTCGATCTCTACGAAGTCAACGAAGCCTTTGCCTGCGTCGCGATGATCGCGATGCGGGATCTCGGGATTTCGCGCGAGGCGATCAATGTCCATGGCGGCGCGACCGCATTGGGCCACCCGATCGGTGCCAGCGGCGCACGAATATTGGCGACCTTGCTCAGCGCGCTCGAAACCCACGGGCAGAAGCGCGGCCTGGCGACCTTGTGCATCGGTGGTGGCGAAGCCACCGCGATGGCCGTCGAGCTGGTGAGCTAGATCAGGCCGCCGCTTTGGCGGGAAGGTGGAGATAGCGGCTCTGGAAGTCGCCGACCCGCGCCAGAGCGGCCCAGTCGTCAATCCGGACGGCGCGCTGGGTCCTGACAATGAGTCCGTCATGTTCCAGAGCCTTGAGGGTCCGGTTGACGTGAACCGACGTCAGCCCGAGCGCGTCCGCGAGTTGCTCCTGGGTCATCGGTAGCTCGTAATCCTTAGGCCCGCTCAGCCCGGCCGCTTCGAGCCGGCGAGCGAATTCACATAAGAGATGGGCGGTTCGGGTTCGGGCATCGCGACGGCCGACATTGAGGACCCATTCCCGGAAGATCGAGGCATCGACCAAAGTCTCGTACCACAAAGCCCGGCCGACGGCGGGACGATCGAAGGCGAGATCCTGGATGGCTTCGACCGGGATCATGGCGGCTTCGACGACCGTCAGGGCCTGGAGGCTGTGGTCGGCATGGCCCAGCAGCGAGTTCTGAAGATCGGCGAGATCCCCCTTCATGTGAATCGAAAGGATCTGTCGGCCGCCATTGCCGGCAATCTTCTGGCGGAACGCGAAGCCGGAAAGGATCAGGCAGCTATGCCTGGGCTCGTCGCCCTCGCGAACGATATATTCCTGCGGACGGAAGCTGAGGAGCCGGTGCGGAAGCGCCAGGATTGCCGCCGAATCCCTGGCATCGAGCGGACGCCACTGGCCGAGCTTGCGAACCATCGGTGCCAATCGATGCTCGTTACCGTCGGGTGACATGAAGGGCTCTCCACACCGGGCGGGAGCGCAACGGGTCTCTCAGCCACCAGGACGCCCACAATAGGGACTGGTGATGTCCATGCCTTATACCATTTAAACGCCTTATCCTAATCCAGGTGAACTTTATCTCCCATCAGGCATTGGGTAGAAATCGCCGAGCAATCGTCCGGGCATCGGCGGCTGAGAGACCGCAAGCGCTCCCGCCCGCGAGGTGCCTCGCGATGCATGCGCTGATCATCGAGCAGGATTACTGGATCATCCTCATGATCGAGGACGTCCTGCGCGAGCTTGGCTTTACCAGCTTCGATTCCGCGGCCTCGGTCGAAGTCGCCATCCTGTCCGCCGACCGAAATTGTCCGGATCTCATCACCGCCGACCTTCGCCTCGACACCGGAACCGGCGTGGAAGCCGTTCGACGCATCTGTTCGGAAGCTCCGGTTCCGGTCGTCTTCATCACGGCGACGCCGTGGGAACTGGAGGCGCATGAGAAGGAGCGGGTGATCGTGCCGAAACCGTTCGATAGCGCAGGCCTGAAAGCCGGAGTGGCGAAGGCAAGGCGCCAGACTGTGCCTGGCGGGAACAGGATGCGCCGTTCCGGGCCAATGCGGGGCAACGCAGGGGCTTCCCCGATAGAAAAGTCTCGCTAAGGTCATTTGTCCAACGATCACGGGGACTAAGGGGGACTATTCAATGCACAGGATGATGTTGGCGGGCGTTTGCCTCGCCGCGTTGGCGGCGCCTGCCGCGGCCCAGGATATCAACGCCGATCCCAATTACGGGCAGGTAACTCTCAACGCCGGATTCGACACTGATCCGAGAACAGTCACGCTCCGTGCGGGCGGCAATATCGACGCGTCGCGAATCGACAATTGCCGGGGCTACATCACCGCGGCCCCGGACTACCGGGTGAATTACAGCGCCGGCAGCTTCCCACTGTACATCTCGGTGGCAGCGGACTCCGATACGACCCTGATCGTGAACGGCCCTGACGGCCGCTGGTATTGCGACGATGACGGGGGCGTCAAAGGCCTCAATCCGTCGCTTCGGTTCGACCGGCCGCTGAGCGGACGCTACGAAGTCTGGGTCGGGACCTACAGCTCCGGATCGACGCAGCCGGCCGAGCTGCACATCTCCGAGCTGGGCAGCCAGTAACAGCAAGGCAGACGGCGGCGGAGATGCATCTTCCGTCCTTCGGGGGCGGAAGGCTATGAGCGCGTCATGCTGCCCGTCATCTTCGGCTTCGCCGGATTATCCCTGACCGCTTCCGAACGCGAATTCTTTCGCGAGGCGGATCCGGCCGGGTTCATATTGTTCGCCCGCAACTGCTCCGACAGGACGCAGCTGCGGGCGCTGACCGACTCGCTTCGCGATCTTTCCGGACGGTCGGATCTGCCGATCCTGATAGACCAGGAGGGGGGCAGGGTGGCCCGTCTCAAGCCGCCGGAATGGCCTTTATTTCCGGCCGGCTGGCGCTTCGCGGAGCTTTACCGGAAGGCGCCGATCAGCGCGATCGAGGCGGCTCGCGTCAATGCCCAGGCGATCGCCGTCCTTCTCGACGAGGTCGGAATCAATGTCGACTGCCTGCCCCTGCTGGACGTGCGGGAGGAAGGGACTCACGACGTGATCGGCGACCGCGCTTTGGGAAGCGATCCGATGCAGGTGGCCGCCCTTGGCCGGGCCATGCTTGACGGGCTGGAAGCCGGCGGCGTGGTCGGAATCGTCAAGCACGTGCCGGGCCACGGCCGAGCGCGCGCCGACAGCCACAAGGAGCTGCCGGTCGCGGACGCCATTGACGAAGAGCTCGAACGCGATCTCCAGCCGTTCCGGGCGCTGAACGACGCGCCGATGGCGATGACCGCGCATCTTCTCTATCCGGCCTGGGACGAAGAGCGTCCGGCGAGCCTCTCCCCGGTCATCATCGGCGACATCATCCGCGGCAGGATCGGCTTCGACGGCCTGCTCATGTCCGACGACCTCGTCATGGGCGCCTTGACCGGACCGCCGGGCGAGCGGGCGCGCGAGGCGATCGCCGCCGGCTGCGATATTGCGCTTTATTGCTCCGGTGTCTTCGAAGAGAATGTAGCGGTCGCGGACGCGCTCGACGAAATAGGGGAAGTATCGTCGCAGCGACTGGAGCGGGCGATGGCCAGAGCCCAGCACCGGGAACCAGGCAGCGATTACCTAGCTCTGGCCGCTAAACGGGATCTCCTCCTCAGTTACGCCTGATGCGAGCAACAAGCATCTTCGTCAGCATCTCTTGTTCGGCCTTCGACATGTACAGGCCGAGCTTGGTCCGGCGCCACAATATGTCTTCGGCGGTTCGGGCGAACTCGGTCTCGAGGAGGTAACGAAGCTCCGCCTCGTACAAGCCGGCGCCGTAATAAAGTCCGAGCTGCGCCATCGAATCGACGCCATCGAGCAGCCGGTCAAGGCGGGTGCCGTAAGCGGTAGCCAAACGCTGAAGCAGAGGCGCGGGCATCCAGCCGCCCAGTTCGGCGAGCCACGCATTGAAGCCAGGCGTGATCGCGC
>DAINCA010000079.1:0-8110 GCA_036732645.1 Allosphingosinicella sp. | reverse complement strand
GCGTCCCGCAAATGCGCGACGATCCCCGGCTGGTCGATCATGGCAAAAAACTCTTCCTTGGCCCCAGCATGGCCGAGGGCCTGCATCCTCAACGGCACGGCCTGCGGGGCCCGAGCGGACTCGACCGAGGCGAAGCGGACGACTCGGCGGATGTTTTCCGCTGTCGGCTCAAGCCTTGCGCGCATGAGAATTTCGGGTCCCCCGAACCCGCCGGTCGAGCCGCCAAGCGAAATGCGGCCAGAATCGATCATCCGTTGAGCCACCCAGGGATCCCCATAACGCATCTCCAGACTGAAGCGCGTCGAGTCGAGCTGCTCGGATCCCGGCCAGAGCCGCTCCGCTTTGGTCAATTCACGCCTCGCCCTGTTCAGAGCGCCGGAATGGGCGAGAGTCCCAACCAGTATGGCCTGAGTATCGGGCGAAAGCGGATCGAGAGCCGCGGCACGTTGGGCAGCCTGGACGGCTTCGCTCAGTCGGCCGAGCGCGGTGAGCGCTCTCGAATGCTGAACATGAAGGAGCGGCTCCGCCTCATTTTGCGAAAGCGCACTTTCGAGCATTCTCAGCCGGTCTTCGAAATGCTCGGGGGCGACCAGTTCGGCCTCTGCAGCGGAAGCCAATGCCTGTTGGGGGTCGATCGCGCGCGCGCGCCGGATGTGATCTTCCACTCTGCCCTGCAATGTGCGGGCCTCAGGCGAATTCGAACCGCTTTCGACGCGGAGCCTCCGGTACTGACGCGCTTCGGCCATGGCGAGTTCGCCCCATCCCCGAGCGAATCCCGGCGCAGCCTGCGTTACTCGCTGCAAGAGGGTAAGCAGCTGCTGGTCCGGAAGCCCCTGCAACTTTTCACAGGCGGACAGAAATAAGCGAAGCACGGCGAACGAGAGGCCTTGTCCCTCCTGGTCTCCAAGGGCGCAGAGCAAGACCTGCCCTAATCGCGCCGACACCTCGGGTCGGAGGTCGTTCGTTCCGTCCGCGACCATTCGTTCAAGCGACGAGGTCCACAGCATCTCGCCCGTCGCGCCGGCAATAAGACTGAGATCGACCCTGTCGACATGGCCGGCGCGGGACTGGGCGACCCTGACAATGAAATCGCCTTCGCCTGCTTCGTCCGTCACTCTCAAAGGTGTCTCGCGCGCGCCGGCGAGGCGTGCCAGATCTACGGAAATCTCTCGCGCCAGTCCCTCCGATCCGGAATCAGGCTGGGCCGCAACGGCGATGCTCGCGCCGCCCCGGCTCCCCCACTCGCCCCAGAATCGGCCGGCGAAGACGCCTGCAACGAGGATGATCCCCACGGCGGCAGCAACCAGGGTGAGACGAAGCGCCCTTCGTCCACCGGATCGGGCGGGGGGCGACTGGAGGGCTTCGGGTGCGAGAATGAGGTTCGGGGAGTCGCCCCCCCCCGCCGGCCGATACTCGCCAAGCAGCCGGTATCCGACCTTCGAAATCGTCTCGACCGTGAAGCTGCAGGCCGCGATCCCCGACCCGAGGTCGCGGATCTTCGACACGGCGCGATGAATGGCGTTGTCGCCGACCGTTCGGCCGTTCCAGCAAAGGTCGGTCAGGTCGGCCCGGCTTAATATCTCGCCGTCCGCACGAGCAAGGGCGACCAGAACCTGCATGATCCGCGGCTCGAGCGTGATCGCGCGTCCATCGTGGCTGACCTGCCGAGTGCCGGGAAAGACCTTCAGTGCGCCAAGCTGAAACGGCTGTTCGCGCGCGAGGTCGATGCCCGTACCCCGCTTTTCATCCACTCGCGCCGCCATTATCGCCCTCTCGACGCTTATGGAGGCAACATATCAGGCTTTCATCAGCGATCCATCAGCTTCGGAGTGTTGGCTCCACAGCCGCTTTTGCCCGAGCGTGACCGAAGGCGCCGCAACGGTGCTCGAAACAGGAGGTGTAGAGTGGGGCAGAATATTGGAGCTGCCGGCGCAAGGCCGGCGACGATCTTGTGCATGTTGATTCTGGCCGCGGTGCCGGCGGCAGCGGGCGCACAGGATAGAGGCGAATGGTACGTGTCGGGGGCGGGCACGATTTCGATGCTGGAGTCGACGGAAGGGACGATCGCCAACGCACCTTTCCCCGGGAGCAGCATTCGAACCCAGAATGAGTTCGGCACTGGATGGGGGGCCCAGGCAGCGTTGGGATACGATTTCGGCCGTTTCAGGACGGAGCTAGAAGTTGGCTTCAACAAGGATACTCAGGACGACTATGTCGCGATCGCCCCGCCGACCGGCAGGCTGCCGGCGGATGTCGAGGAGGACAGCATTCGGGCGATGTTGAATGCCTATGTCGACATCATGGACGGACCCATCCAGCCTTATCTGGGTGCCGGGATCGGGATGACCAGGATTGACCTCGTCTTCATCGGGCCGCGCGCGCCCTTCCCGACCGAGGCTCCACGCGAGTTGATCAACGATCACGACAACCGCTTCGCTTATCAGCTGATGGCGGGGGTCGCGTTCGCCCTCAACGATCGGGTGGCGCTTACCGGGCAGTATCGCTGGCTGGACGCGGGCACCTTCAGGGGACTGGATTCCCGCGGCGAGCCGATCACTCGTGACCATGCTGGCCACCACATCGATTTCGGCGTGCGATTGAGCTTCTGATCAATGGTGCCGCGAGTGCCGGTCCTGGGCCGGTGCTCGCGGCATCGGCGAGCCATGCCGCTGGCACCGCGATAGTCCCGTTTCGTCATACCGCGAACCGGTTTTAAAGCGGCGGAACAGGCCTCGCCGCACCCGCTAATTCGCATTGGACTTGCCAAGAGCTCAGCTCAGCCTCGAGTCAGGAACTTCACAGCCGCCTCTCCTTTCGTCGAAAAGGGGCACCTGGATAGAACCTGGAGAGAACAATGCACCACATGCGCGAAATGATCGCCGCTCACCCGGATGTGCAGGGAAGCACGAACGACGCCCTGATCCGCTGCATCGAGGAATGCTATTCCTGCGCGCAGACCTGCTTTTCCTGCGCAGATTCCTGCCTGGCTGAGGAGATGGTAACGGAGCTTCGCCAGTGCATCCGGCTCAATCTGGATTGTGCCGACATGTGCCTGGCGGCCGGCACCCTCGGTGGCCGGCGCACCGGAAGCAACGAGCCGGTCATCGTCGCGGCGATGGAGGCCTGCGCTTTGGCCTGCACCCGCTGCGCAGAGGAATGCGAAAAGCATTCTGAAATGCACCATCACTGCCGGATCTGCGCCGAACATTGCCGACGTTGCGCGCAAGCGTGCCAAGAAGCCGCCCGTTCGATCCATTAGAATACAGGGCTGCACGCCTTCGCCGAGCATGAGTGCCGTGATGTAAACAGAGGCGGCTTGCGCGTCTTTTTCAGGTGCCCTAGCGACCATCGAAGTAGCGTCACCCTTACGTGTGCGCATCAGCGACAGGAGCGCGCATGTTCTCATTCTCGCGGCGATCTTTTCTCGCAGGCGGCACGGCCGCAGTCGCGCTCACGGCTTGCGCGCGAACCCCGCCGCTCGGAGCCGGCGGCTCAAATGCGACGGCGCAAGCGCGCCGGATCTACGACGCGGTGTTCGAAGAAATGCTGCGCCTGGAGCCGGAAGCGGCGACGAGCCTGGGTCTCGATACCGGCGCACGGGCCGCGCTCAAGTCGCGACTCGGCGATCCCACCATCACCGGACGCAATGGCTGGTGGGGACCTCTGGTCGAGGCGCTTCCAGCGCTTCGTGCCATTGAACCTCAGAGCCTGCCGCTTCGGGAAAGGGCCTTTCGCGACACCGCGATCTGGTTCGGTGAGCGTGCGGTCGACCGCCAATCCCTGTCTTATGGAAGCGGGTCGACGCCGTATGTGATCACGCAGCTTTACGGCGCTTATGTCGGCCTGCCGAACTTCCTCGACGTCCAGCATAAGATCGAAAGCTCCGCGGACGCCGAAGCCTATATCGATCGTCTCGAGGCGTTTCCGGGCGTGATCGACGCGGAAGTCGCGATGGCACAGGCGGATGCGGCTGCCGGAATCCTCCCCCCGGACTTCATCCTCGACAAGACGATTCGCCAGACGGCGACGGCGCTCGGCGAGCGCGGCGCTCAGAACCTCCTGGTCCGCTCGCTTGTCAACCGAGCGCGCGAGAAGAACCTGGCGGGAGAATGGGAAGCGCGAGCGACACGGATCGTCGATGGGCCGTTGGCGGCTTCGCTCGGCCGCCAGGCGGCGTTGCTGGCCGATCAAAGGCGCCGGGCGACGAGCCAGGCCGGAATCGGCCGGCTTCCGAACGGCGACCAATTCTATGCGCACACGCTCCGTTACTACACGAGCACCGGCCTGTCCGCGCAGGAGGTCCATCGGCTCGGCCTCTCCGAGGTGGCCCGGTTGACGGCGGAAGCCGATCCGCTGCTTCGTCAGCAAGGGATCAACGAAGGCCCCATCGGCCAGCGCATCGCCGCCCTCGAGCGGCTGCCGGGTCAACTCTTCGCCAATGACGATAATGGCCGGCGCGAGCTCCTCACTTACATTCGAGGCTGGATGGACCGGCTGCGCCCGCGCATGCCGGAATTGTTCTACTCGATTCCGACCAGCCCGATGGAGGTCCGGCGGGTGCCGATCGCGATCGAGGTGGGCTCGGCGGGGGCTTATGCCCAGGCCACCGACATCGAAGGCACGCGCCCCGGGATCTTCTACATCAACCTTCAGGACGTCCACAGCCGTCCCCGTTTCGGGCTCCCGACGCTGACTGCGCACGAGGCCATTCCCGGCCATCTGTGGCAGGGCGCCATTGTCAATTCGGCCGGCGACATTCCAATGTTCCACCGCGCCACCGGAATATCGGCCTTCGCGGAAGGCTGGGGCCTTTACGCCGAGACCCTCGTCGACGAGCTCGGTTTCTATCGCGACGATCCGCTGAGCCGGATCGGCATGATCCAGAGCTTCCTGTTCCGCTCGGCGCGCCTGGTCGTCGACACCGGCATCCACGCGATGGGCTGGAGCCGCGAACAGGCGATCCGTTATTTCATGGATACGGTCGGCCGCAATCGCGGCTCGACGGAGCGCGAGATCGACCGCTACGTCGCCAGGCCAGGTCAGGCGACGTCCTACAAGATCGGCCACAACGAGATGCTCCGCATCCGCGAAGAGACCCGCCGACGGCTCGGCTCACGCTTCGACATCAAGGCCTATCACGACCTCGTCCTTCTCAACGGCGATATCCCGCTGGAAGTCCTCGCCTCGCTGGCCGGCGGATGGGACGGCGGCCGAGTGACCTGACGCTCACTTGGACCGCTTCATAGAGCGTCAGCGTGGACGCCGCTCACGCTCGAGCAACCTTGCCTTGCGTTCGAGGCCGTAAGCGTAGCCGCCGGCGCTGCCGTCGCTCCTGATGACCCTGTGGCAGGGAATGAGGACCGCTACGTTGTTGGCTCCGTTCGCCGAGCCTGCAGCGCGAACGGCTCCGGGCCTTCCGACCGCCGCAGCGATCTGGGCATAAGTTCGGGTTTCCCCGGCCGGGATCCGGCTGAGCTCGCGCCATACCGATTCCTGGAAAGCCGTGCCGCGAACGTCGAGCGGCAAATCGTGCGGCTTTTCGGGCGCATTTACCGCGGCGACGGCGCGCTTGATCAACCCGCCCATTTCAGGCCCGCCTTGCTCGATCGCTGCATTGGGAAAGCGCCGCCGGAGCGCCGATTCGTCCTCGTCGATGAAAGCCGGCAAATGCCCTTCGCCGTCGCGGCGAGGAGCATCGTTCCGAGCTCGGTCTCGGCCGTCGCCCAACGGATCGTCTCGCCGCGACCACCGTCGCGCCAGGCTGACGGAGTCATTCCGAGCCGCCCCTTGGCCTCGGCATAAAAACGGGTCGGACCGGAATAACCGGCATCGTAGATGGCGTCGGTGATGCGCCGGGTCTCGTCCAGTGCCGTTTCCGCGCGCCGGGCGCGAAGCCGGCGATAATATGCCGCAGGGGTTATCCCGGTCGCCCGCTTGAAGAGCCGATGGAAATGGTGCGGCGAATAGCCGGCGCAATGCGCCAGGGAGTCGAGCGAAGGCGCCTCTTCCGCTTCGCCGAGGAGGCGATAGACGCGGTCGAGCGCCGCTTTTTCCCGGCTGACATCGTCCGGCAGGCAGCGAAGGCACGGCCGCAACCCCGCCGCCTTGGCCGCCTCTCCATTGGCGAAGAAACGGACATTCTCCCGCCGCGGATGGCGGGCCGGACAGGATGGGCGGCAATAGATGCCGGTGGTCAGGACGCCCGTGACGAACCGTCCGTCCAGGCCTCGGTCGCGGGCGCTCACGGCCGCCCAGGCCTCATCGTCTTCGATGGCGAGATCAATGGCCACCCGATCGGGTCTATCGCGGGCGGGCGCGAGTGCAAGCATCGCCATGGTCACAGCCTTTCGATCCTGGCGACGAAGCAGCCACGGGCGGCATTGTGCGCGTGAATGGTCGCGATCTGGGGCTGTTCGAACAAAGCGCGAATCGCGTCGTCCGCTTCGCCCGGCATCGCCAGCGAGGCGCCGACGAGCATGCCCTCGCTGTCGAAACCGCGCAGGCCAAGGGTCCGCCCGTCGAACGAAGGCGGAACGGCGCCGTCGTACCGAGCGGCCGCCTTGGCCTTTTCCCGAACGAAGATGGCATGGGAGCTTCGATAGGGATTCGAGGCGTCGTTCGAGACGTGATTGAGGAGCAACAGGGTCTCGCCCGGCTCCGCATCCTCGAGCGTGATCCGGCAGGGAAAGCCCGGCTTTGAATCCGCGGTCACCCTGACGACATGATGCTTCGCCAGTTCGGCGTCTGCAACACCGAACAGGTTCTGGAACCTGGCCGGCGCAAGCCCCTCGATTCTGTAGGTCATCTTTCATTCTCCTCGGATACCCGGTCCTGTAACCGGGTCCGAATTCCCGTGCGTCCCGCGTCTTGCGGTCAAACCGGCAGCCCGCCGCGACCGCCCCGCTGCTTCATCTTGCATCGCAGCAATGCCCCTGCTAGGGCGCCCGCGACCCATCGGGAGCGCCCCGCGCGCTCGTATCTCGCATGGGACGAAAATCCGATCCGGGAGTTACAAGGCGCGTGGATATTTCCAGCGGCATTCAGGCAAGCTTGGCGGGGCGCTACGCTCTCGCTTTGTTCGGGCTTGCCCGCGATCAGAAGCAGCTCGAGGCGGTCGGCGCGAGCCTCTCGACGCTCCGCCAGGCGCTGGCCGAGTCGCCCGATTTTCGTGCGCTGACGACCAGTCCGCTGGTTTCCCGCGAGGAATCGGTCCGTGCCGCCGCCGCGGCAGGCGAAACCCTGAAACTCGATCCGCTGACGCAGAATTTTCTCGGGGTGCTCGCGCAGAACCGGCGGCTTGCCCAGCTCGGCAACGTGATCCGGGCGTTCAACACACTGGCTGCCCAGCATCGCGGCGAGGTCACCGCCGAAGTCACCTCCGCCCGTCCGCTCGACGACGAGCAGGTCGAGGCGATCAAGAAGAATCTCCGTGCCCGGATGGGCCGCGACATCGCCGTCGAGATGAACGTCGAGCCCGCCATATTGGGCGGCCTCGTCGTCAAGATCGGCTCGCAGAGGATCGACGGCTCCATCCGCACCAAACTCAACACCCTCGCTTTGGCGATGAAAGGCTGAAAATGGACATCCGCGCCGCTGAAATTTCCAAGGTCATCCGCGACCAGATCGCCAGCTTCGGAACCGAGGCTCAGGTCTCCGAGGTCGGCACCGTCTTGAGCGTCGGCGACGGCATTGCCCGCGTCCACGGGCTCGACAACGTCCAGGCCGGCGAGATGGTCGAGTTCGACGGCGGCATCAAGGGCATGGCCCTGAACCTCGAAGCCGACAATGTCGGCATCGTCATCTTCGGCTCCGATTCGAAGATCAAGGAAGGCGACACCGTTCGCCGCACCGAGACGATCGTCGACGTTCCGGTCGGCAAGGGTCTGCTCGGCCGGGTCGTCGACGGCCTCGGCAACCCGATCGACGGCAAGGGCCCGATCGAAGCCGCCGAGCGCCGCCGGGTCGAGGTCAAGGCGCCCGGCATCATTCCGCGCAAGTCGGTCCACGAGCCGGTTCAGACCGGCCTCAAGGCGCTCGACGCCTTGGTCCCGATCGGCCGCGGCCAGCGCGAACTGATCATCGGCGACCGTCAGACCGGCAAGACCGCCGT
>DAINCA010000078.1:0-8154 GCA_036732645.1 Allosphingosinicella sp. | reverse complement strand
ATCATCATCCTCCTCATCCTCTGGCTGATCTTCTAGGTCTTCGCCCGCTCGCCTGGAGCCTCGATCACAACGCCACGATCGGCGACGTGTTCGGCGTCGGCGGCGGCTCCGGCACGTCCTCGCGCTCAGGCAGCACTTCCTCGAGTAGCTTCAGCGGCTCGCCGATCCATATCCGGTCGGCGACATGGTCGTTTCTCGGGAACCCGCTATTCGGGTGAACAAGGATGCTCAGTCCTCCATGGTTGAGCATCAGCCATGGCACCAGGGTCGCGAACAGATCCGGGGCAAAGGCGATCTGGAACATCGGCCGATCGTGCGGCCCGACCGGCTGCTCATGCCAGGTGCCTAACTGGACGGCGAAGCGTTCCGCCACCGCCTCGCGCAGCGTCTTCGCCGTCGCCGATTGCCTGTCGCCCTCGAAATAGACATGGGCGTGGAAGGAGAAGATCTCGGCGACGCGCCTCATGCGGCGCGTTCGAGGAACGCCGTCTCCCGGTCCACCCAGTGCTTGAAGCTCGGTCGCCCGAGGATTCGGCGGGCATATTCATTGATCTTCGGATAACGGTCCGGATCGATCGCGACGTTGATGTGCTGGAAATTGGCGAATGGGCTCGCCACCGAGATATCGGCCAGGGTCAGCCGGTCCTCGACCAGATAGAAGCTCTCCGGGATCACCCGCTCGAGATAATCGAGCAAGGGCGGCAATTCCTCGCACTCGGCCTTGGCCGCGACTTCTTCGTCGCCCGGCATGCCGAGAAAGCGCGGCGCCACCATCCGGTTGAAGAACATCTTGCCGCCGCAGGCGAACAGGACCGTGTCGGCGAATTCGTCGAACCACACGGCTCTGGCCCGAGCGCGCGGTTCGTTCGGAATCAGGTTCGGCTCCGGCTTGATCGCCTCCAGATAAGTGATGATCGCGGTCGAATCGGAAATGGCGAAGTCGCCATCGCGGAACCCCGGCATCTTTCCGAACGGGCTCGCCTCAATGAATTCCGGATCCTTGTTGCCCAGACCGCTCGGCTTCAGCTCGACCTCGAGGCCCTTCTCGGCGGCGAAGGCGAGCACCTTGCGGACGAACGGCGAAATCGACGATCCGTAAACGATCATTTGGCGGCTCCCGAAATTCGGTTTTCTTCTGCTACTTTTTATAGCCCGCACGGCACCGCGCGTCCAGTACGGACACCTGCCGCGCATATTTGCGTATTGACTTAATTAAGCCTTGGATTATCCTAAGTGAATGGACCAGTTCATCGCCTTGGCCGAGCCCAATCGCCGGCGCATCTTGGAGCTGCTCGCCGATGGGCCGCGGCCCGCGGGAGCCATCGCCGGCGAGTTCGAAATGAGCGCGCCTGGCATCTCCCAGCACCTGAAGACGTTGCGCGAGGCGGGGCTGGTACGGGTCGAGGTCGATGGCCAGAAACGGATCTACAGCCTCGATCCGGAAGGCCTGAAGGCGATCGATCTCTGGCTGAACAAGGTCCGGACCTTCTGGAGCGATCGTCTCGATGGCCTCGAGGCCGCGCTTCGACAGGAAAAAGGAACCACGCCATGAAGGATTACGGGATCGTCACCGAAAGCGGCGATGTGCGCTTCCAGCGGCTGCTGGACGCGCCGATCGAACGGGTCTGGGACTATCTCAGCCAGTCCGAGCTTCGCCGGAAATGGTTCGCCGGCGGTGACATGGACCTGCGCCCGGGCGGCAAATTCGTTCTCGTGTTCCGCAACAGCGAGCTCGCTCCCGATGGCGAAGAGATGCCGGAGAAGTTCCGCCAGTATGAAGGCATGGAGTCCAAAGGCGAGATCGTCGCCGCCGAACCGCCGCGGCGCCTGGTCTTCGACTGGGCCGAGGAGGATGGCAGCTCGACCGAGGTGAGCTGGGAGCTCGAGCCGCGCGGCGAGCAGACCTTGTTCACGCTCACCCACCGCCGCCTCCCCTCCCGGGCGATGACGATCGACGTGTCCGGCGGCTGGCACCTCCACCTCGACGTGCTCGAGGACGTGCTGGCGGGACGTCCGCTTCGAATGTTCTGGACCCGCCAGGCGAAGCTGGAGGAAGAATATGGACAGCGCATCCCGGCGGAGTGAACCTGACAGTGGCCAGGGCGCCGGCGAAGCCCTAAAAAGCGATCGATGCGCCGATCGCTAGTTCATATATTCGCCTTCGTTGCAGTGACTGGTTGCGTCACGGCAGCCGATCCGGGCGATCGGTCGCTCGGCGAGGTGCGGCTGATGGAGACGGCGCGCCTGGCGGCCGTCGATGTCACGCCGATCGCGGTCGTGGAGGACAGCCGCTGCCCGATCGGGGTTCAATGCATCCAGGCGGGGACCGTCCGCATCCGTGCCAGGGTGACGCAAAATGGAGGCACGCGCGACGTGACGCTCTCGCTTGGCGAGCCGCTCGTCGTCGAGGGCGGCGAACTGAGCCTGGTTCGCGTCTGTCCTTATCCCGTCTACCGCTCGCCGATCCGGCCGAACGATTATCGGTTCAGCCTCAGGCTGGCGGATGCCGGCGCTGCGCCCGAGCCCGAACTGCCGGCCTGTCCCACTTCCTAGGTGACCGCTCGGTTCGGTTCGCTGCCTTAACGAAAAATTCGTGCCAAACGGCGTAGACGGTCCCTTCGGGCAGGGGGTCGGGCATGGGTGCGATGCGCAGCATGACGGGGCGTTCAGGCATGGCGTCGCGCTGGCGCCGGCGCCGAATGTGCGTGCTCGTTCATGACCAGCCTGCTCCGGCCGCGCTTCGCGATGTTTCCGCTACCGGCGCCTTTCTCGAGACCAACCTTCGCCTCGATATCGGAACGCGGATCGCGCTCCATCATCCGGAAGCCGGCGCAATCGACGGAGTCGTCCGGTCGATCGCCCATGACGGCATCGGCATCGACTTCGACTTCAACATCCGCTCGGTCGGCTTCGCGCTGGCGGCGATCGCCGCCGACATGAGCCACCCGGAAGCTCAGGCTTCCACCCATTCGGACCTTTTGTAACCCTGCGCATAAAGCAAGGCGGTGAGATCATTGTGATCGATCCGGGCGTCGGCCGCAGCCGCCGCCGCCGGCCTCGCGCGGAAGGCGATCCCCAGTCCGGCGGCAGCGAGCATCGGCACGTCATTGGCGCCGTCGCCGACCGCAAGCACCTGGTCCAGAGTCAGGCCGCGGGCGGCCGTGGCCCGGATCATCGCCTCGAGCTTGCCGTGGGCGTCGACGATCGGCTTCCGAACCGCCCCGGTGAGCCGCCCCTCTGCGATGATCAGGAAATTGCTCGCCACCTCGTCGAAGCCGATCGCATCCGCCACCGGCTCGGCGAAGCGCGTGAAACCGCCCGAGACGAGCAAGAGGTAAGCCCGGTTCGCGCGCATCGTTTGAGCCAAAGTCCGGGCGCCCGGCATCAGCCTCACCCGTTCCTCTCGGCAAAGGTCGATGATTTTCTCGTCGAGATCCTTGAGCAAGGCGACGCGTTCGTCGAGCGCGCCTTCGAAGTCGAGCTCGCCGAGCATCGCCCGCTCCGTCACCGCCGCGACCTGTTCCCTGACCCCGGCATAATCGGCGAGCTCGTCGATGCACTCGACGTCGATCATCGTCGAATCCATGTCGGCGACGAGCATCGCCCGCCGGCGCCCGGCGATCGGCTGAACGACGACGTCCCCGCCGAGCGCCTCCAGGGCGCTACGCGCCTCGGCCGGATCGCCGGTGAAGGCGAGATCGCAGGCGCTCCCTTCATCGATCCATTCGGCCGCGCCGGGAACGAGGCCTGACTGGCGCAGCGCATCGGCAGCAGCGGAAATATCGCCGCGCCTCAGCTCGTCCTTTGCTATCAGGGTGGCGATGAACATGACTTCCTCGGGCCGGCCAGTGCTGGCGCTCATTGCAGGGCCGACGGCGAGCGGCAAGTCGGGTCTGGCGATGGCCCTCGCCGAAAAAGCCGACGGGACGATCATCAACGCCGACAGTGCCCAGGTCTATCGCGATCTTCGTCTGGTCTCCGCTCGGCCGAGCGATGAGGAAGAAGCCCGAATTCCCCACCTTCTCTACGGCTATCGCGACGGCGCCGATTCCTGCTCCGCGGCGGAATGGGCCGCGGACGCCAAACAGGCGATTGCCGAAACCGTCCGCGCGGGCCGCTTGCCGATCCTGGTCGGGGGCACCGGCCTTTATCTGCGCACCTTGATCGAGGGGATCGCTCCGGTCCCCGAAATCGACCCCGGCGTGCGCGGCGAAGTCCGGGCGATGGCGAGGGAACAGGCATATGCGATGCTCCAGCAAGCCGATCCCGAAGCTGCGACGCGCCTTCGCCCATCCGACACGACACGGATCGCCCGGGCGCTCGAGGTGATCCGTTCCACCGGTCGGCCACTCGCTCACTGGCAGAAGGAAAAGGTCGGGGGGATCGGCGCCGAGTTCGAGCTTCGCCCCCTCATCCTCCTTCCGCCCCGCGACTGGCTCCACCAACGCTGCGACCAGCGTTTCGAGGCGATCTTCTCGACCAAGGGTATCGAGGAGGTATCGGCGCTTCTGAAGCGAGGATTGCCCGCTTTGGCGCCGGTCATGCGCGCGATCGGCGTCCCCGAAATCGCGGCCTTCGTTCGCGGCGAGAGCGATCGGTACCAGGCCATGGCCGCCGGCAAGGCCGCGACCCGGCAATATGCCAAGCGCCAATATACCTGGTTTCGCCGCCAGCCGCCGGTCGACTGGCCACGCTTCGAAGAGCCGCTGGATTGCGATGCGCTCCCGCTTGCCCTAGCCCGGTTCGCGTGAGCGAACGCGCGCCATTGCGGGTCTATTCCGACGAGGATTGCGACCTGTCGCTGATCCGCAGCCGCAAGGTGGCGATCATCGGCTACGGCAATCAGGGCCGCGCCCAAGCGCTCAACCTGCGCGACAGCAAAGTGGACGTGACCGTGGCGCTGACCGAGGGATCACAACGCCGGGCGCTCGCTGCGGAGGAAGGTTTCGACGTCAGGACGTCGGCCGAAGCCGCGGCCAATGCGGATCTGGTGGTGATGCTTGCCGCCGACGAGGATCATGAACGGATCTACGACGAGGAGATCGCCCCCAATCTGCGCGAGGGCGCGGCGCTGAGCTTCGCCCACGGCCTCAGCATCCGCTTCGGACTGGTTTCGCCTCGTCCGGATCTCGACGTCTTCCTGGTGGCACCAAAAGGCCCGGGGACCGCGCTCCGGCGCGATTTCGAAGCCGGATCGGGCCTGATCGCCTTATTCGCCGTCGCCCAGGATGCGAGCCACAAAGCGGAGGCGCTTGCCTTGTCTTATGCTTCGGCGATCGGCAGCGGCCGGGTCGGGATTTTGCCGACCAGCTTCGCCGAGGAATGCGAAGCCGATCTGTTCAACGAGCAGGCCGTCTTGTGGGGCGCGATCCCCGAGCTGATCCACGCCGGTTTCGAAACCCTCGTCGAGGCCGGTTTCTCGCCCGAAATCGCTTATTTCGAATGCCTCACCGAAGTGAAGTTGCTCGCCGACCTGATCTACGAACGCGGCATAGCCGGGATGCGCGAGGCAATCTCGAACACCGCAGAATTCGGCGCGCTCAAGGGCGGCACCCGGATCGTCAACCAGGACACGAGAACCGAGATGCGGCGGATCCTGCGCGAGGTCCGAAGCGGCCTGTTCGTCGAGGACCTGATCGCCGATGCCCGCGCCGGTTATCCGCGTCTGAAGGCGTCGCGGGACAGCGCACGTCAGCATCCGATCGAATCGGTCGGAACGACGCTCCGGAACCTTGAAAAAGGCCGATCAGGCCAGTCCGGCTGAATCCAGGCGATCAATCAAGGCATCGGTCGAGGGATCAAGCTCGATGCCGGTGTCCCCCTCAGAATCCATCGCTCTGGCCATCTCCTTGCCGAGCTCGACTCCGAACTGGTCGAACGGATTGATTCCGAGAAGGACCGCGTTGACGAAGGTGCGATGCTCGTAAAAGGCGATCAAGGCGCCCAGAGTGCGTGGATCGAGCCGGTCGAGGAGGATCGTCGTCGACGGCCGGTCACCCGGATAGTGACGATGGGGATCGTCGGACTCCCGTCCGGCCAGCAAGGCGGCGCCCTGGGCGAAGCAATTGACGAGCAATTGCCGATGATGCTCCGGGGCCAAGCTATGGCCCGGCTCGAGCGCGGCGACGAACTCGACCGGAACCAGATGGGTCCCCTGGTGAAGCAACTGAAAGACGGCATGCTGGGCGTCTGTGCCGACGCCGCCCCAGACGATCGGTGCGGTCGCCCGCTCCACCGGAGCGCCGTCCAGGCCGACGCTCTTGCCGTTCGATTCCATCTCGAGCTGCTGGAGATAGGAGGGAAGTAATCGAAGCCGTTCGTCATAAGCGAAGACGGCCCGGCTCGGGGCGCCGCGCAGATTGACGTAATAACGGTCGACGAAGGCCGCGAGCACGGGCGCATTGCGCTCCAACGGTGCAAGCCGGAAATGGCGGTCCATCGCGGCCGCGCCTTCGAGCAAATTCTCGAAAGCTTCCCAGCCCAGAGCGAGCGCCGCCGGGAAGCCGATCGACGACCATAAGGAGAAGCGCCCGCCGACGGTTTCCGAGAAAGGCAGGACCCTAGTCTCGTCGACTCCGAAGGCGATCGCCTTGTCCGGGCTCGCGGTCAAGGCGACGACCTTGCCGTAAGGATCGGTGACTCCGCCTTCGTCCATCCATTGCAGCGCGGAGCGCGCGTTGAGCATCGTCTCGCTGGTGGTGAAGGTCTTGGACGCGATGACGAGCAAGGTGGCGTGCGGATCGAAATCCTTGACGGCTTCTTCGAGCGCGGCGCCGTCGACGTTCGAAACGACTGCGGCGTCGTAGCGCGCCGCCCCCCGGCCGAGCGCGTCGATCAGAAGCTCGGGACCCAAAGCGGATCCGCCGATGCCGATGTGGAGGATGTGGCGGACCGAGCCGAAGGCCTCCGCCTCGATGGCGTCGACGAGGGTGCGCATTCGGGCGTGGAAGCGGGCGGCCAAGGCGACGCTTTCGGGTGCCCCCTCACCTCGCTCCGCCCCATGTTCGGCGGCGCGATCCTCGGTAGGATTGACGATGTCGCCGGCGAACAAGGCATCTCGATGCCGGCTCAGCTCGGCCGCCTCCGCCAGAGCGGAGAAGGATTCGAGCAATTCCAGGTCGAGATGGGTCTTCGCGAAATCGAAGCGGATGCCCGATTCCTCGATCGTCAGCCGGTCGAGGCGATCGGGATCGGCATCGAACAATTCGGTCAGCAGGCTCCGGGGCGCGCTTTCCAGCGCCTGCCAGGGATCATTCATTCAAACCTCCTCGACTCGCGGTCTCTCTACGGCGCGCGCCGGTCAAAGCCCAGTGCGCGGCCTGGTTCCAGAACTTCCGTCCACTTGACCGCCAACCGGCGCCAAGCGAAAGCGGAAGCGATGGAGAGCGACATCCCCGCATCGGCCCCGGCCGCCGAAGCGCCGCCCGAAAAGAAGGAAAGCTGGTGGGAGACTTTGCGCTTCTACCTGATCCTGTTCGTCGCGGCGCTTGCGCTGCGCACCTTCATCGTCGCGCCGTTCAGCATCCCTTCCGGATCGATGCTGCCGAACCTGATGATCGGCGACTATCTGTTCGTGACCAAGTGGCCTTACGGTTTCTCGCGTTATTCCTTCCCGTTCGGGATGGGCGGATTCGACGGCCGGATCCTCGGCCGGCTGCCGGACCGCGGCGACATCGCCGTCTTCCGTTACCCCGGTGGCACCGGAGAAGATTATGTAAAACGGGTGATCGGCCTGCCCGGCGACACGGTCGCCGTCCGCGACGGGATCGTCATTCTCAACGGCAGCCCGCTCCCCCGCCGCCGTATCGCCGATTATGCGATGCCGGTGAGCCCCAACAGCCCGTGCCGGTCGGTCCGCCCCGGATCGGCCCGCCAGCTTCCCAATGGCCCGGGCGGAACCGTCTGCGCCTATCCGCGCTTTCGCGAGACTCTTCCGGACGGACGGAGCTACGACGTGATCGACCAGATGAACGACGGCCAGGGCGACACGTTCGGCCCGATCAGGGTGCCTGAAGGGCATCTGTTCGTGATGGGCGACAATCGCGACGACAGCCAGGACAGCCGCTTTCCGGTCAGTGAAATGGGGGTAGGCTTGCTTCCGGTCGAAAATCTCGTCGGCGAAGCCTTGATCGCTTTCTGGTCGACCGACGGGTC
>DAINCA010000077.1:0-8185 GCA_036732645.1 Allosphingosinicella sp. | reverse complement strand
AGGTGGACATTTTAACTTCTTCCCCTATATTGCACTGCAGCACGAGGCGCTTCGACAAGCGGCGTGATCGTTTCCGGCCAGTCCGGGAGCGGCCCGCGCCTCGGTTTTCTGCTCTCCTATTCACGCGGGGCGCTCTTTGACCCCGTTCGCGGCGCGCCAGCCTGGCGCCTGCCGCGCGCGCTTTTCACGGAAATTCATTCACTATGTCATTCATGTCTCTCGGGCTTTCGAAGCCCCTGCTCGATGCGCTCGCCGCCAAGAATTATTCGAAGGCGACGCCCATCCAGCTCAAAGCCATTCCAACGGTCCTGACCGGCCGCGACCTGCTGGGCATCGCCCAGACCGGCACCGGCAAGACCGCCGCCTTCATGCTTCCGTCGATCGACCGGCTGTCGGCCGGGAACCGCATCCCGCGGCCACGCTCCTGCCGGATGCTGGTGCTTGCACCAACCCGTGAGCTGGCCAGCCAGATCGCCGAAAGCGCATCCGCTTATAGCCGTTTCGCTCGCCTTTCCGTCACCACCGCCTTCGGCGGCGTGCCGATCGGCAAGCAGAAAAGGGCGCTCGAGCGTGGCGTCGACGTGCTCGTCGCGACGCCGGGCCGACTGATCGACCTGATCGAGCAGGGCATGCTGAGCCTGCGCGAGGTCGAGATCCTCGTCCTCGACGAAGCCGATCAGATGCTCGATCTCGGATTCATCCACGCGCTCCGCCAGATTGTGAAGTGGCTTCCGCAACAGCGTCAGACCTTGTTCTTCTCGGCCACCATGCCGAAGGCGATCAAGGAGCTGGCCGACAAGTTCCTGACCGATCCCGCCGAAGTTCGGGTGGCGCCCTCGGCGACGACCGCCGAGCGCGTCGACCAGTTCGTCAGCTTCGTCCAGCAGTCGGAAAAGCAGGCGCTTCTCACGATCATGCTCCGAGCCGGCTTTTCCGAGCGTGGCAACATGGAGCGCGTCCTGATCTTCACGCGGACCAAGCATGGCGCCGACCGGGTCGTGAAGCTGCTCGGCGGCAACCAGATCGCCGCCGCGGCCATTCACGGCAACAAGAGCCAGCCGCAGCGCGAGAAGGCGCTCGCCGCCTTCAGGTCCGGCGAGATCCGGATCCTGGTGGCGACCGACATCGCGGCGCGTGGCATCGACGTTTCCGGCGTCAGCCATGTCATCAATTTCGAGCTTCCCAACGTCGCCGAGCAATATGTCCACCGGATCGGCCGCACGGCGCGTGCCGGCGCCGCGGGCGTCGCGATCGCTTATTGCGCCGAGGACGAGCGGGCTTATCTGCGCGACATCGAAAAGCTGACCCGGCAGAAGGTCGAGGTGGCGCCGCTGCCTCAGAACTTCATTGCCGAAGCGGCCAAGGTGAAGTCGACCCGGGCGCCGGTCGCTGAGCGTGCCGAACCCCGACATGACGAGCGACGGCGTTTCGGCCGGCCGCAGCAAAGGGGCCGTTTCGCCTCGACCGTCAAGCCGATGGGCAATGGCGGGCGTCGGCGCGCCGCTCGCGGCTAAAAGAAGCCCGGCCTTGCCACGAATCGCTTCCCCTGCTAACGCGCCGGCCGACGCCGCGGGGGAAGTGCTTCGCGGCGAAGCTATTTTTATGCTATAAACGGTTCCTTGACCGGCGCCCTTTACCCGGCGTCGCAAGGTTCTTCGGTTCAGAAAAAGGAAGAGTGGCGAGCATTTATGCAAATCATGGTTCGCGATAACAATGTCGACCAGGCGCTGCGCGCCCTGAAGAAGAAGCTGCAGCGCGAGGGCGTCTACCGCGAGATGAAGCTGCGCCGTCACTATGAGAAGCCGTCCGAGAAGCGTGCCCGCGAGCGCGCGGCGGCGATCCGCCGGGCGCGCAAGCTCGAGCGCAAGCGCGCGGAGCGCGACGGCGTCCGCTAGGACGGACGATCAGCTTCATTTGCTTGGAATCATGAACAGGCGGCGATACATCAGCGCCGCCTGTTTCCATTTGGGGGATCGTCCATGTCCGTCACCGCCGTGCCGATTCGCCCGATCGCCAAGGGCTCCGTTCTCAAGCTGTGGATCGCACTCGCCGTCCTGACGGCCGCCGCGATCGGCTTCGCTTATTACGGGACTCGCGGACAGCAGGTCATCACCACCGAATCCGGGGTTCGCTACCGGGTCCTCGAGGAAGGTTCGGGGCCGACGGTCACGCCCAACGACGCCGTCGCGTTGCGCTACAAATTGCACGTGAACAGCGTCGACAGCGAAGTCATCCAGGACAGCGACCAGACCGGCCAGCCCTTCGTCGCCACTACGTCGATGGTCTATCCCGGCTTCGGCGAGGCGCTTCAGAAGATGCGCTCGGGCGGGTCCTATCTGCTCTGGCTTCCGCCGGGCACTCACGAGCAGGGTCCGCTTCGCCCCGGCACGCCGTTCACCGCCAACGACACTCTCGTCTTCGAGATCCAGGTCATCCAGGTCGCCGAAGGCATGGCGCCGATGCTTCAGATGCAGCGCATGCAGGAGATGCAGCAGATGATGCAGGGCGCCGAAGGCGCGGGCGCCGCGCCGGGCGCCGCTTCGCCGGGTGGGACTCCACAAGGTGGCGGCGGCGACGGCCCCGCGCCGACCGGCGGCCAATAGGTTCGTCCGGTCTTAGGCCCTGGCGCGTCAGCCTCTGACTGGCCGGTTACCCTTGGGTCCGACAGGCGGCCCCGCCCCGGAGCCCGTTTTCGCCTGAACCACATCGTCCTTTGACTTCTGCTCGAGCGCGGCTTTGATCATGGCGATGATCGGGTCCGCCAGAGCGAGGCCAAGAATGCCGAACAGAGCGCCGAAGATGAGCTGCGCGCCAAGCACCAGCGCCGGCGCGAGGTCGACGGTCTTCCGGGCGACATAAGGCACTATCAGATAGCCGTCGACGACCTGAACGATCGCGTAAACGGCGATCGCCCAGAGGCCGGTCTCGACCCCGGCGCTGAAGCCGACCAGGATGATCAGGATTCCGGACAGGATCGCGCCGATGTTCGGCAGGAAAGCGAGGATCCCGGTGAGGAGGCCGAGCAGGGCCGCCATCGGCACGCCGCCGACCATCAGCAGCAGCCAGGTGCCGACGCCTTCGACCGCCATTCCAAGCAGCCGGCCGGCCATCAGCCGTCGCAGAGTGAATCCCATCCGCTCCGAGGTCCGGTAGAAGCGCTCGCGATGCTCGATCGGCAGCATCCAGGCGATGCCGCGTTCGTAGATTCGCGGTTCGACCGCGATGAACAGGCCGATGACGATGATCATGACCAGGCTGGTAAGGCCGCCCAGGACGGTGCTGACGGCCGATGTGAGGCGACCGATCGAGCTCATCGCCTGCTCGACCAGTTGCTGCGGCTCGATCGACTCTGCGCCGAGGCCGAAGGTTGCGCCCCACTGCAGAAGCCGCGCGATCTGAGCGGTGACCGTCTCGCGAAGCGCTGCCGCCTGGGTGGTCAGTTGGACTCCGGCGAGCCAGATCGTGCCGACGATGAAGGCCAAAGCGATGATCGTCACGATCAAAAGCCGCCAGCCGCGGCCGATCGGCAGCACTCGTCCCAATAATCGGGTCCCGCCATCCAGGGTCGCCGCGAAGACGACGCCGCCGAGGATCAGAAGGAGCGGCTGGGCGAGGAACATGATCCCCAGGATGATGAGTCCGAGTCCGAACCAGACGCTGGCGCGCTTCAGCTCCTGCCGGATCAGGGGGTCGCGAAGCTCCGCCGGGCCGGGCCGCTCGACATGGTCGGGCCCCCCCGCTTCGCTCACCTGGGTTGAGCCTGCGGCGGTGAACCTTCGGCTGGGCGAAGCGAGGATCCCGCGCGGTCGCCGCGCAAGGCGGAGAACCAGCTGATCGGATTGAGATAGGAAGAGCTGCCGTCGAGCGAGAAAGTGATGAATTCGGCGCGGCCGCCGAGATTCTCCCACGGCACTGGCCCGCCAAGACCGCCGTTCGGGCCGCCCGCCGGGAAGCGGCTGTCGGCGCTGTGATCGCGATTGTCGCCCATCAGGAAGACGTGGCCAGCCGGAATCGTGACCCGGGCGAAATCGTCGGCCTGGGGAACGTAGCCGACGTCGATCGTGTCGTAATAGCGGCCATTGGGAAGATATTCACGGAACACCGGCATCCGGCAATAAGATTGTCCGTCCGCGCCTTGGGTTCGGAAATTGCCGAAGTCGCCATCGGAGCTGCACGGCAGATTGTCGTCGATCGGAAACAGTGTCGGTGGCCGTTCCTCGCGCCGCAGCGGGCGGCCGTTGAGATAGACCTGACCTTCGATCAGCTCGATCGTGTCGCCTGGAAGGCCGATCACCCGCTTGATGTAGTCGGAACTCTGCCCCGGCGGAGTGACGATGACGATGTCGCCGCGCTCCGGCATCTTGCCCAACAGACGCCCCTCGGTGCGTGGGAACAAATGGAAGGACGGCGAGACCCAGGACCAGCCATAAGGATATTTGCTGACCACCAGCCGGTCGCCCTTCAGGAGCACCGGCATCATCGATTCCGACGGGATATAGAAAGGCTTGGCGATGAAGCTGTGGAAGGCCAATACGGCCAGGATCAGCCAGAAGATCGCCTTGATCTCGGCCCACCAGTCGGTGCCCTTCTTCGCCGGCGACGTCTGGGCCGCAGCCGCAGGCGCGGTCGTTTCGGCCCGGCTTTCGGCCGCTTCGTTGCGGTCGGGATCGGTCAAGACAGAAGCTCCTCGGGCACGGACTCGATGATCACGACTGCCAGAGCAAAGGGGTGGTCGTCGGTCATCGTCAGGTGAATTCGGGCGGCGTGGCCCGGCGGGGTCATTGCGTCAAGCCTCTCCTTGGCGCCGCCACTCAGCTCCAGCGTCGGCTCGCCGGAAGCTTTGTTGACGACGCCTATATCTTTCATGAACACGCCGCGCTTGAAACCGGTGCCGACCGCCTTCGAAAACGCCTCCTTGGCGGCGAAACGCTTGGCCAATGTGCCGGCGCGGGTGAAAGGCCTTTTTTTCGCCTTCGCCTGCTCTGCCTCGGTGAAGACCCGATCGAGGAAGCGTTCGCCGAAGCGGTCGAGCGAATTCTGGATCCGTTCGATGTTGCACAGATCGGAGCCGAGGCCGATGATCACCCGCGCGCCTCGTCCATCAACTCGCGCATCCGCCGAACGCTGGCGTCAAGGCCCCCGAAAATCGCCTCCCCGACGAGGAAATGGCCGATATTGAGCTCCTTCAGCTGCGGAATTGCGGCCACCGCGGTGACGTTGTCGAAGGTGAGGCCGTGCCCGGCATGAGGCTCGATCCCGTTCTTCACCGCAAGCGCCGAAGCCTCCGCGATCCGGCGTAGCTCAATCGAGCGATCCTCGCCGTCGAGATGGGCATAACGGCCGGTATGGAATTCGACGACCGGCGCTCCGAGCCTGATCGCGGCCTCGATCTGGGCCGGGTCCGGCTCGATGAAGAGGCTCACGCGGATGTTGGCCGCGCCGAGACGATCGACGAAATAAGCGAGATGATTATCCTGTCCGGCGGCGTCGAGCCCCCCTTCGGTCGTTCTTTCCTCGCGTTTTTCGGGGACGATGCAGGCCGCGTGCGGGCGATGGCGAAGGGCGATGTCCAGCATCTCCTCGGTTGCCGCCATTTCCAGGTTGAGCGGAATTTCGAGACGCTCCATCAATCGGTGGATGTCGGCATCGGTGATGTGGCGGCGATCTTCGCGAAGATGGGCGGTGATTCCGTCGGCGCCGGCATCAGCCGCGGCGAAGGCGGCTCGGACCGGATCCGGATGATCTCCGCCTCGCGCGTTCCGGATCGTCGCGACGTGATCGATATTGACCCCGAGACGAAGGGATCGAGTCACTTCGTTCCGGCTCCGCCTTCGCCAGGAGACTTTCGGCTGCCTGGCTTCTCAACGGGTATCGCCGCCAGTTCCGCAGGCAGCGAATTTGCCGGATAAGTGGGCACGACGAAGCTGACGAGCGGAAAGAATGGAACCCCCAGATCGGCCTCGCCGCCGGAACGATCGACCAAAGCGGCGGCGGCGATCACGTCGCCGCCGGCTTCGGTGACCGCCACGATCGCCTCGCGTGAAGACAGGCCGGTGGTCACGACATCCTCGACCAGCAAGACTTTTTGGCCAGGATCAAGGCGAAAGCCACGGCGAAGCTCGAACGTTCCGGTTGGCCGTTCGACGAACAGGGCCTCGACCCCCAGCGCCCGGCCCATCTCGTGGCCGATAATGACGCCGCCCATCGCCGGCGAGACGACGATGTCGATCTGGCTGCGAAGTTCGCGCGGCAGTTTTCCGGCCAGTGTGGAGGCCAGTCGCGAGGCGCGCATCGGGTCCATCAATACTCTCGCGCACTGCAGGTAACTCGGGCTGTGAAGCCCCGAGGAAAGGACGAAATGGCCTTCCAGCAACGCTCCGGCGGCGCGGAATTCGGCCAGGATTTCGTCTTCGGTCATGCTTCTTCCAGTCTGGAGATGTGTGGCCCGGATTGATAGGGACGGTGGCTCGACGCTTCAAGCGTCGCCCAGGGCCTTGAACCTTGCGGTCCGGGCTGTAGATGAGGGCCAGTCGCTTCCGCCGCAATCCGGTCGGAATCGACGTGGAACATGCTTGAGGGACGGGTGGCGCCTGCCTATAAGGCGCCGCGTCGCGCCCCTTCGGGCGCCCGAATCCAACCGCTCATCCGGCGGGTCCAAGGGGTTTTGATGAAGATTCTTTTCAAGCTTGCCGCCGTCGCCGCAGCTTTCGGCCTTGCGCCCGCTGCAATGGCTCAGCCGGCCGCGGCGCCGCCGCAGCCTCAGACGCAGGCTACTCAGCCCTCCGCACCGCCGACCGACGCGATCAGCGCCCAATCGCAGGCCAATCCCGCCCAGCCGCAGGACTCGAACAGCCCGCAGCCGCAGGAAGAGCCGAGCGACGCGACCGTCGCGCAGGCGGTGAATTTCGCGCCGACCACGCCGACCGTCGGGATTGGCCAGCCGGATGGACGTATGGGTCTCCAGGACCAGTTCACGCCGATCGGCGAGGAAGCCGCCTGGTTCCACAACTGGATCCTGATGCCGGCGATCACGGCGATTTCGGTGCTGGTGTTGGTCCTACTGGCGTGGGTGATCATTCGCTATCGGCGTGCCGCCAATCCGACCCCGTCGCGAACCACGCACAATACGTTGCTGGAAGTGGTCTGGACCCTGGTGCCGGTGCTGATCCTGGTGATCATCGCCGTGCCGTCGATCCGGCTTCTGGCCCATCAATATTCCCCGCCGCAGGCCGACATCACCGTGAAGGCGATCGGCAACCAGTGGTACTGGACCTACGAATATCCCGATCATGGCATCGAGCTCGTCTCCAACATGATCAGCGACGAGCAGGCGGACGAGCGCGGCGAGCCGCGGCAGCTGGCGGTCGACGAGCGCCTCGTCGTCCCGGCCGGCGCCACCGTCAAGGTCATCGTGACGTCGAACGACGTTGTCCACGCCTGGGGTATCCCGGCTTTCTGGGTGAAGATCGACGCGGTCCCCGGCCGTCTCAACGAGACATGGTTCCGGACCGAACGTCCAGGCCTCTATTACGGGGTATGCTACGAGCTTTGCGGCGCTCGCCATGGCTACATGCCGATCGCCGTCGAAGTGATCCCGCGCGAACAGTTCGCCGCGTGGGTCGCCTCGAAGGGCGGCAACATGCCTGGCGCCCAGCCGGCCGCGGCCGCCGCTCCGGCGACGGCGCAGCCGGGCGTCACCGCTGGCCAGCCGACCGAGGCGACGCCCGCTCCTAGCAACATTGTCGAAGGCACGGCCGCCCAGCCGGCGCTTTCGCGCGAAAGCACGCAGACAGAATAGGCGGCGACAGAACATGACCGACACCACCGCAAACGCCGTCCATTTCGAGGCCGCCCACGGCCACGAGGCGCATCACGACGCGGATCACAAGCCGGGATTCTTCGCCCGCTGGTTCATGTCGACGAACCACAAGGATATCGGCACCCTCTATCTGATCTTCGCGATCATCGCGGGGATCATCGGCGGCGGCATTTCCGGCCTGATGCGCTGGGAGCTCGCTCAGCCTGGAATCCAGTATCTGGAAGCCTGGGCTGGGATCATGAATCCGGGCGCCACCTTCGACGAAGGCCTTCATCTGTGGAACGTCCTGATCACGGCCCACGGCCTGATCATGGTCTTCTTCATGGTCATGCCGGCGATGATCGGCGGCTTCGGCAACTGGTTCGT
>DAINCA010000076.1:0-8204 GCA_036732645.1 Allosphingosinicella sp. | reverse complement strand
GGCCATGGGGCAGCAAGGGGGCGGCCAAAGCCGCGGCCGCGAACATGACCCGCATTATTCGCAGTGGCGCAACCGCCAGCTGGAACAACTCGACCGGGACTATGACGAATATCACCGCGAGAATCAGGCAAGGTTCGAACGCGATTTCGGTGCCTGGCGCGAACGTCGCGGGCAGCAGCGCCAGGCGATCGGCAAGGTTCGGGAGCATATGGATGTCGTCGGTTCGGACGGCCGCCATGTCGGCACGGTCGACTGCACCAGAGGCGACAGCATCGTCCTTACCCGAAGCGATCCGAATGCCGGCGGAATCCACCACAACATCCCCTGCGCCTGGATCGAAAATGTCGACGACAAGGTGACTTTGAACCTCAGCGCCGACGAAGCGATGTCTCGCTGGCATGAGGAGGGACAGAGCCAGGCGATGTTCGATCGGCAGCACAACAAGGAACGCGAGCCCCGGGAATCGGAGCGCCGAGCCTCGGGAAGCCTGCGCGACCAGGGCTAGAGCCGGCCGAGACCGGCCGACGAGGGCCCGGCCGTTTTCCCCTTCCGGCCGGGCCCCACCTTTTGACTCTTCGACGGAACGGCGCGAAAGCCCGCCGGACAAGGGGACAGCAAATGACCAACACCCGCGCCTGGCATCTCGCGTCGCGCCCTCAGGGGCTTCCGAACATGGCCAATTTCGAGCTCAAGGAGACCGTGCTTCCCGAGCTCGAGGATGGCTGGGTCCGGGTTCAGAACAATTGGCTTTCGGTCGATCCCTACATGCGCGGCCGGATGAACGACGTGAAGAGCTACGTCCCGCCTTTCCAGGTCGGCGAGCCGATGGACGGCGGCGCCGTCGGCAAGGTGGTCGAATCGCGATCGCCCCATTTCCGGGAAGGCGAGACCGTGTTCCACATGATGGGCTGGCGCGAGCAGGCGGTCGGCCCGGGCGAGAAGTTCAACAAGCTTCCGCCGATCCCGGTCGAGGATCATCAATGGCTCGGCAATCTCGGCCTAACCGGAGCGACCGCTTATTTCGGCCTGCTCCGGGTCGCAACCGCCAAGGAGGGCGATGTCGTCTTCGTCTCGGCCGCGGCGGGCGCGGTCGGATCGGCCGTCGTCCAGATCGCCAAGGCGCGCGGCATGACGGTGATCGGATCGGCCGGGGGCGCCGAGAAATGCCGCTGGGTGAGCGAACTCGGCGCCGATGCGGCGATCGACTATAAAGCCGGGCCGCTCGTGCCGCAGCTGTCGGCGGCGGCGCCCAAGGGGATCGACGTCTATTTCGACAATGTCGGCGGCGACCATCTCGACGCCGCTTTCGCCGTCGCCCGCCAGAATGCCCGCTTTGCCATTTGCGGGATGATCGACGACTACAACAAGGGCTCGGACCACGTCTTCCGCTACATCATGCGGATCATCCCGACCCGTTTGATGATCAAGGGCTTCATCTACACCGATTATCTCGCCGAAATGGGCGACTTCTACCGGGACATGGGCGGCTGGGTCAGCGAGGGCAAAGTCACGTCCCGCGAGACGATCCGCGAAGGCATCGAAAGCGCGCCCGACGCCTTTCTCGGCCTGTTCGAGGGTGAGAATATCGGCAAGATGCTGGTGCGGCTCTAGCGTCTCGCTTGCTCAGGCGAGGGCTTTCGCCCGTTCGCCGATCCGGTGAAGGTCCTCGACGAAGCGAGCATATTCGGCTTCGCGATTGTCTCGCACGCGAAGCAGGAAGCTGGGATGCACCGTCACCCAAGCCTCGCCTCCATTATCGGGCAGGGTCTGAGGCGCGCCGCGAAGACTGGAAATCGTCGTCGCCCGACCGAACAAGGAGCGGACCGCGGTCGCGCCGAGCGCCACCGTCACCGGCGGGCGGATGAGCGTCTGCTCCTGCTCAAGCCACCAGCGACAGGCGGTCACCTCGCTCGCGTCGGGCTTCGAGTGGATCCGGCGCTTTCCGCGTTGCTCGAACTTGAAATGCTTGACCGCATTGGTGACGTAGGTCGCCTTGCGGTCGACGCCCGCATCCTTCAGCGCGCGATCGAATAACAGACCGGCCGGGCCGACGAACGGCCTTCCGGCGAGATCCTCCTGATCGCCCGGCTGCTCGCCGACGAACATGATCCGCGCATCGAGCGGGCCTTCGCCGAACACGGTCTGGGTCCCGCATTTGTACAATTCGCAGCGGGTGCAGCCCATCGCTTCGGTGCGAACCGACTCCCAGGCCGCACGCGCATTGCTGCCAATCTTTCCTCGCGATGCTTCCACCATTGTCGCCTCGCGTGCCTGGGCCCCCGCGATCATTTGCCCGACCAACGCCGTCTCGGGCATGTTTTTCCAATATTTCTTCGGCATCTCCTTCAGCATCGCGCCGATTTTCACCCGCGCCGGATTGAAGATGGATGCGTAATAGGTCTTCCAGACGGCCTCGATCGGATCGCCGCCGGGAACGTCACAGCGGGTCGCGCCCGCCGACTCCGTCAGTTTCTCGCCGTCCCAGTGGACCGAAAGCTCCGGGGTCAGGATCGACCAGGACATGTTGGCGAAGCGGCGGACGAAGAAGCCCGCATTGGCGCGCACGATATGATGCTCCGGCTCGAACCAGGCGGCGTAATGCGGGCCGTCCTGCGTCTCGACTTCCCTGAAGCGAAGGAAGGCCCGCATCTTGTGGATGTCGCGCCGAACCGCCTTCGCCATCCGCTCGAGCCGCCCGATCAATGGGTCGGCGGCGTCCTCGAGGCAATGCGGCTGCTCCCGGATCCGCTCGAGCAAGAGATGGAGAAGAAGGAAACGGTCCCTATCCGAATGGCAGATCGCGGCCTGCGCCAGCTCGAGAAATTTCTTCGGCACGGCAAATGAAGGCGCTTCGCAGGTCACGAAATCATCGCCGCCGAACAGGCTGCCCGGATCATCGCCGACCCGCCACTCGACCAATGCGGGATCGACGCCACCGGCGATCAGAGCGCGGGCATGACGGCGCCAGCCGTCGAAATCCTCTTCATGAGCGAGCGTGACGACAGGCATGAGCCGCTCAACCGGCGAACAGTTCGAGCTGCTCCGACGGCGGCGTCAGACGCTGGCGAAGATCCGCGGCGTCGGTCAGTGCGCCGGGCCGCCAATCCTCGGCGATGATGAACGGGCGCACCTTAATGATCGAGACGGTCAATTTGCCGACATCGTCGAGCCGGAGTCGGCGCCAGCGGCGCGACGCGAGCAAGCTTTTGACCGCCTTCACGCCGAGTCCGGGGATCCGAAGCAACAACTCGCGCGGGGCGCGGTTGACGTCGACCGGGAAATTGTCGCGATATTTGAGCGCCCAGGCGAGCTTCGGATCGATGTCGAGCGGAAGCATGCCGCCCGGCCCGGTGGCATCCATCACTTCATTGGGCTTGAAGCCATAGAAGCGCATCAGCCAGTCCGACTGATAAAGCCGGTGCTCTCGCATCAAGGGAGGCCGCTGAAGCGGCAGCACCGCGCTGGCGTCGGGGATTGGCGAGAAAGCCGAATAATAGACCCGCCGCAACCGGTAGCGATCATAGAGGCCGCTGGCCCGAGCGACGACGTCCCGATCACTGGCGCTGTCGGCGCCGACGATCATCTGCGTCGACTGGCCCGCCGGCGCCATCGCCGGCGCGGATCTGAAGCGCTTGCGAGCGTCCTTGGCTTCCTCGATCGCGGACGCCACGTCCTTCATTGCGGCTTCGATCCTGACCCCATTCTTTTCCGGCGCCAGCCGCTCGAGGCCCCGCTCGGTCGGCAGCTCGACATTGATCGAGACCCGGTCGGCGTGAAGCCCGGCCTGGCGAACGAGCTCGGGATCGGCATCCGGGATCGTCTTCAAATGAATGTAGCCGCGAAATTCGTGATCCTCCCGGAGCGCCCGGGCGACCTCGACGATCTGTTCCATCGTGTAATTGGAGGAGCGGATGATGCCCGAGGAAAGGAACAGACCCTCGATGTAATTACGCCGGTAGAAGGCCAAGGTGAGCTGGACGACCTCGTCCGCGGTGAAGCGGGCGCGACGGACGTTCGAGCTCTTGCGGTTGATGCAATAATGGCAATCGAAGATGCAGCTGTTGGTGAGCAATATCTTCAGCAGGGAGATGCAGCGGCCGTCCGGAGCATAAGCGTGACAGATGCCCATGCCTTCGGTCGAGCCGAGGCCCTTGCCGCCACGGCTGTCGCGCTTCGACGTCCCGGAGGAGGCGCAGGACGCATCATATTTGGCGGCATCGGCGAGAATATGGAGCTTCTGCTGAACATCGAGACGCGACATCAGTTCTCTATATGTTCTGCTCTCTCGAGAGTCGAGGCACTAACCTTCCGGGTGCCGGCAGATATCCACCCAGCGAACCCCCACCAAAGAGAATAATCGCTCCGGTGTGACCTCCACCGAACTGTTGAGCGAACCGGCGGCGGGATAGACGAGGTCGAATTCGCGAAGGCTGCGATCGCAGTAGACGGCGAGCGGCGAAGCCAGGCCGAAGGGACAGACCCCGCCCACCGGATGGCCGGTCAGCTCGAGCGTCTCCTCTGGGCCGAGCATGCGCGGCCGCCCGCCAAAGGCCTCCTTGGTCTTGATGTTGTCCAGGCGGGCGTCGCCCCTCGTGACGAGGAGAAAGACCTCGTCCTTCACCCGGATCGCGAGGGTCTTGGCGATCCTGCCGGGTTCGACATTCAGCGCCGCGGCGGCGGCGGCGACGGTCGCGGTGCTATCGGCCACTTCGATCAGCGGCAGATCGGGCGCATGTTCGGCCAACCACTGGCGGACGGACTGGAGGCTCATCCTTCAGTCGCCGAGCAGATGAAGGACGATCGAGCGCGGTTGCGGTTGGCGCCGATGCTCGAACAGATAGAGCCCCTGCCACCGGCCCAATGCGAGGTGGCCACCCGTCAAGGGAACGGAAAGCTGGGTCTGGGTCAGCGCCGAGCGCAGATGAGCGGGCATGTCGTCCGGGCCCTCGTCCGCGTGCGAGTAGACATCATCCTCCGGCGCGAGCCGCACAAAATAAGCTTCAAGATCCTTTCGGGCGGCGGGCGCCGCATTTTCCTGGATCAGAAGGGACGCCGAAGTATGGCGGCAGAACAAGGTCAGGAGCCCCTCCGTCAGGCCCTGCGACCGGACCCAGTCCTTGACCGGCCCGGTAATGTCCTCGAGCCCCTGCCGCTCCGCCTCTATTTGAAGTCGACCGATTACCTGACGCATAAGGCGCGTCTAACGGCAAGCTATCAGCCGCGCCACAGTGGCAGAATCGGTTGCCGGTCGGCTTGCACTGATCTACGTTAATGGTCCCTAGGGGGACACAAGATGGACATCCTGATCTTGCTGGCCGCGATGATCCCGATACCGTTGATCATCATCGGTATCTATCTGTTGATCCATCGGCGGCGCCAACATGCCGCCCGCCACAAGCGCCGCAAGATCCACCTCTAGAACTGTCCCCCAGGGGCGCCCGAACCTTCAGGCGTCGACCTTTCCGTCTGCGGCACGCTCGATCGTGGCGATGTCGATCTTGCGCATCGTCAACATCGATTCCATCGCCCGCCGGGCGCGGTCCGTATCGGAGTCCCCGATCAGCTCCAGCAGCCGCTTCGGCGTGATCTGCCACGACAGCCCCCAGCGGTCCTTGAGCCAGCCGCACTCGCTCTCTTCGCCATTATTGCCGACCAGAGCGTTCCAGAGCCGATCGGTCTCGGCCTGGTCGTCGGTGTGAACCTGAAACGAGATGGCCTCGGAAAAAGTGAAGGCCGGACCGCCGTTCAGGCCGATATAAGGCTTTCCGGCCAAGGTGAATTCGACGACCAAAACGCCTCCCGCCTTCATCGACGGATTGTCGGCCGGCGAACGCACGACGCGGTCGACTCGGCTGTCGGGGAACAAGGTGACGTAGAAGTTGGCGGCTTCCTCGGCGTTATGATTGAACCACAGGCAGGGGACGATGTTCTGCATGTCTCTCTCCTCTTTCCGTCAGCGACTCGCCGCCGTCAGCGCGAAGGATGCGCCCTGCGGGTCGACGGCCTGAACGATCCAGCTGCCGCCGGGAACCTGGTGCGGTCCCATCAGCACTTTCCCACCATGAGCCTCGATCCGGCTCACCGCCGCATCGATGGCATCGACGGTGACGTAGAAAGTCCAGGCGGAGGCCGGGATGTTCTCGGGCTTGTCCATCATGCCGCCGATCTGGACACCTTCGACCCCGAAGATCCGGTAGGTGCCCATCGGCCCCATATCCATCTCGTGAATCGTCTCCCAGCCGAACTGGGAGGAATAAAATGAGAAGGCCGCTTCCTCGCCTGCGCTCGAATAGAGCTCGTGCCAGCTGAAGCTGCCAATGCTGGTCGGATCGGGCAAAGCCGGCGTCTCGTCGCGCGGCAACGGCGTCAGCAGATAGAAGGGAGCACCGCCGGGATCGGCGACCAAAGCGAATCGGCCGACCGTGGGGATGTCGCCCGGTTCCATCAGGATTCGGCCGCCCGCGGCCTGGACCGCTTTGGCCTTGGCGTCGGTGTCGGCAACTCCGATATAGCCGATCCAGCCGGGCCGGGCGCCGCCCGCGATCATCTCGTCGGTCAGCTGCATGAGGCCCCCTATTCCCTGATCGCCTGCCGAGAGGATCGTGTAGCGAAAGTCCCCCATTTCGGGATTTTCATGGTCGGCGGCGCTCCAGCCGACCACCTTCGTGTAGAAAGCGATCGCCGAGTCCTGATCGGTCGTCATCAGCTCGTACCAGATGAACCGGCTCGGACCGACGTCGGGCGTGGATTCCAGGGTCGGGGCCTGGTCAGCGAGGCTGTCGGACATGGATTTCCCCTTTGCAGATGACCGTTGGGGCCGCGCGCGAGGCGCGGCCCCGGTCGCGGTTCAGGCAGGCTGCGGTTCGGCGCGCAGTTTCTCGCTTTCGGCGGCGGTATCGACGATCGGTTCGAAGCCACCCCAGAACATGCGCATTCCGTCGAACGGCATATTGTCCTTGTCCGGCTGCATGTCCGGATCCTTCATCATCTTTTCCCAGGCGGAATCGCGGGTCGCCTTGTCCGGCCACTCGATCCAGGAAAAGACCACCTTCTCATTGGGCTCGGCCTTCACGGCGCGATAATAATCGGTGACCTTGCCCTCGCGGACATCGTCGCCCCAGGCTTCCATCACCCGAATGGCGCCATGTTTCCGGAAGCTTTGAGCCGCCTTCGTCGCCATGTCGTGATAGGCCTGCTTATTCTTTTCCGGGACCGGCAGGATGAAGCCGTCGATATAACCGGCACGGCCACCGGCCTTTTCGTCGACGAACGCATCGAAGCCGCTGACGATCATTCTTTGCCCGTCGAATGGCATGTCGGCCCCCATCTCCTTCATCCGCGGATCGCTCATGATCTTCTCGTTCGCGGAATCGCGAGTGGAGCGGTCGGGATATTCGAACCAGGAGAAGACGACCGCTTCATCGTCCTTCGCCTGGACGGCGCCGAAGAAGTCAGTGACCTTGCCGCGCTGGACGTCGTCGCCCCACGCTTCCATCATCCGGGTCACACCGAATTCGCGGAACAGGGACGCAGCGCCTGCGGCGTGCCGCCGATATTCCTCTCTCTTGGCCTTCGGCACCGGAAGCACGAAACCTTCGACATAAGTCATCGTCTCTCTCCTCTTTCAGTCTTCCTGATTCAGACTTGCCGTCTTTTTTGATTCAGGCCGCCGCGTTTTCGCTGGCGGCATCCCACCTTCTGGCCGGCGTCAGACTCCGACCGGCTGAGGCGCGGCCATATTTTCGCTGGCCGCTTCGAGGTCCATCCACATCGGCTCCCAGATGTGACCGTCCGGATCCTCGAAGCTTCTCGAATACATGAAGCCGTAATCCTGTTTGTCGCGCGGCTCGCGGCCGCCGGCAGCGAGCGCCGCCTCGGTGATCGAGTCGACGTCCGAACGGCTATCGGCCGAAATGCAGATCAGCACCTCACTCGTCCGGTGCGCGTCCGCGATCGGCTTCGGCGTGAACTGCGCGAATTTCTCATGCGTCAGAAGCATGACGTGAATCGTGTCGGAAAAGACCATGCAGGCCGCCGTCTCGTCGGTGAACTGCGGATTGTTGGTGGCTCCGATCGCCTCATAGAAAGTCTTGGCGGCGGCAAGATCGACAACCGGCAGATTGACGAAAATCATCTTCGACATGGTGCCCTCCACTGAACCTCGATCAGCGAATCGCTGTTTGACGGTGATGCGCCTGTCGGTT
>DAINCA010000075.1:0-8225 GCA_036732645.1 Allosphingosinicella sp. | reverse complement strand
GCCGATATTGGCGTTGATCTTGACCAGGAAGTTGCGGCCGATCGCCATCGGCTCGCTTTCCGGGTGGTTGATGTTCGACGGGATGATCGCGCGGCCGCGGGCGACTTCATCGCGGACGAATTCGGGCGTGACGTAATCGGGAATCGAGGCGCCGAAATCCTGGCCGTCGCGGGCCGCGGCCTCGGCGGCGCGCTCGCGGCCGAGATTCTCGCGGATGGCAACATATTCCATCTCCGGCGTGACGATCCCGCGCCGGGCATAATGCATCTGGGTGACGTTGGCGCCGGCTCTGGCCCTCAGCACCTTGCGGCGGACGTTCGGAAAGGGCTGGACGCCGCCGGACCGGTCGGGGCCGAGCTGACCATTATCCTCGGGGCGAACGTCGCGCTGATCGACTTCCTCGACGTCGCCGCGGCCGCGGATCCAGTCGCGGCGCACCTCTGGAAGCCCGGCCATGATGTCGATCCGAGCCTCCGGGTCGGTATAAGGCCCAGAACAGTCATAGACCCGAAGCGGCGGTTCGCCGGAGCTCGGCTCCAGGTCGATCTCGCGCATCGCCACACGAAGATCGCCGACATGGATCTTGCGGCTGCCGCGGATCGGGCCGGTGGTGACCTTGAGCTCGGTTCTTGCAGGTGAGTCGGCCATTTCACTCTCTCCAGTTCGGACGGAGAGCGGGCGGCCCGCGCTCCCTCCCTACGCCGGTGTCAGCCGGATCAGGTTCGGCGGGTCAGGGCTTCAGCCCAATCTCAACCGCTCAAATGCGGTCCCCCGGGGAAGCCGTCAGGATTAGGCGCGGTCGGATGGCTCGTCCAATGGATTCGGGTCCCGTCATCAATTCAGCGGAAGCTCGAGCAGGACCGGCTGCGGCTCGTCATCGCCGCCATCCCTGAGATTGGACAATGTCAGGCCGAGCAGCCTGATGCCCTTGGGCGGCGGCAGAAGGGTGCGAAGAAGCTGGCAGCCGATGTCGAGAAACTCCTCGCGCCCGCTCACCGGCCGATCGAGGCTGCGGGCGCGGGTGACGATCTGGAAATCCTGATATTTGACCTTGAGAGTGACGGTCCGGCCCCTGATCCCCTTCTCGCTGATTCGGCGCCAGACGGTTTGGCTGATCCGGTCGAGCTCGGTGGCGAGCGCATCTTCCTCGGTTAGGTCGTCGAAGAAGGTGTCCTCGGCGCCGATCGATTTCCATGGCCGGTTCGGCTTGACCTGGCGGTGGCAGATGCCGCGGGCGAGATCGTGATAATATTGGCCGCTGCTTCCGAAATTGTGCTGGAGGAAGGCCAGGCTCTGAGCGCGAAGATCGGCGCCGGTCTCGATTCCGAGTGCCGCCATTTTCTCCGCGGTCCTCGGGCCGACGCCGTGGAAGCGGCGGACGGGAAGGCCGGCGACGAAACCCTCCCCCTTGCCCGGAGGGATGACGCACAGCCCGTCCGGCTTGTTCTGGTCGCTGGCCAATTTGGCGAGGAACTTGTTGTAGGAAACGCCGGCGCTTGCCGTCAGCTTGGTCTCGTCCCGAATCCGGGCCCGGATCTCCTCGGCGATTCGAGTCGCGACCCCGATCCCTTTCAAGTCTGCGCTGACGTCGAGATAGGCTTCGTCCAGGCTGAGCGGTTCGACCAGCTCGGTATAATCGCGGAAGATGGCCCGGATCTGGTGCGACACTTCGCGATAGGCATCGAAGCGTGGCTTGACGAAGATCAGATCGGGGCAGCGTCTTTTGGCGCTGATCGACGGCATCGCAGAGCGGACTCCGAACTTGCGCGCCTCGTAACTGGCGGCGGCGACGACGCCGCGCGCGGTCGATCCGCCGACCGCGACCGGCTTGCCGCGAAGCTCCGGGTCGTCGCGCTGCTCGACGCTCGCGAAGAAGGCGTCCATGTCGACATGGATGATCTTGCGGACTGTCGCGGCGCCAGGCTCGTTCACCCTTTGTGCTTACCGCCGGCCGGGGGCCGTGAGCAACGTCAAAATCAGCAAATAGAAGCCAGCGCACCGGCGGCTGCTCAAGGACGAAGCCGCGATCGCCGGCCACGCGAGCTGGGGATCGATGGCCACATGGACGTCCCAAAATGACGCTCCTGAAAAGCAGCCATGGCGCGATCGACGGCCAAAGCGCTACAGACGGCCATCATGCTCGGGGCCAGGCGCAAGGGAATAGTGATCGCCGGCGGCGGCCTGGCAGGGTCGCTCGCCGCACTGGCGCTTGCGCGTCGTCGGCCTGACGTACCGATCCTGATCGTGGAAGAGACGGAAAGATTCGGCGGCAATGGCTTTCGGTCGGTCTTCGAGCGGCCGCTCGGCGCTGACGGTCACGAGCTGATCCAGCCTTTGCTCGAACATCACTGGCCGGGCTATTTCACCGCCTTCCCGGGTGGGAGCCGGAAATTCAAATCGCCGCTCGGCGGCTTCGAGCCGGAAGCGGTTCACCGCGACATGGTCGCGACCCTGCGGCCGGACCAGTATCGCCTCGGCACGCGGGTCGTCGCCGTGCGCGAGGATGCGCTCGTTCTGGACGGTGGGGAGACGGTGAAGGCGGAAGGCGCGATTGACGCACGCGGCGAGATCAACCTGTCGATGCTCGACCTCCTGTTCGAGGCGCGGATAGAACGAATCGTTCACCTCACCGCGCCCCACGGTCTCGATCGCCCAGTCCTGATTGATTCGACCGACCAGGATCAGAGCGCCGGCTTCAGTTTCGTTCGCTCTTTCCCGCTCGCAGACAAAAAGCTGCAGGTGGCAAAGATCCTGGTCTCGGAAAGATCGCAGCCAAGCGATTCGGCGGAGGGTCAGCTCGATCATTATCTGCAGCTTCGCGGCTGGAAGCCCGAGTCGATGTCGGCGCCGGAGTCGGTGACTCGGTTGCTCCCGATCGACGGCGATTTCGAAGCCTTCTGGCGAATCGGCGGCGCCCGCGTTGCGAAGCTCGGAGTTCGTGGCGGCTTCGTTCATCCGGCCACCGGAGCGAGCGTCGCCGATTCGGTTCGCAACGCCTTGCTGCTCGCCGCGCAGGACAATTTCTCAGGGACTGCTCTTCACCAGGTTTTCGAGCAGGAGGCGAGGCAGCTTTGGAAGAAGCGCCAGCCATTGCGCGAATATGTCGCCGCTCTCAAATCGGCGGCGCCGGCCGATCGCCTCGCGATCGCGCAAAGATTGTTCGAAGCCGAACCCAAATTGATCGCGCGTTTTCAGGCCGCTGATTTCGGGCTGATCGACAGGGTGCGGTTTCGGCGCGCTTACGCCGCTTCGGGCTGAGCGAAGGGGCGCGCCGAAAAGAGGCGGCTCCGGCGAAGGGGGGAACGCCGGAGCCGCGGGGGGTCTCCCTGGGGGGGCGTAGGGAGACGAAGCCTGGGCGGTTCAGGCCAGCCGGCCGCACATCTGGACCGGCTGGGCCATGTTGAAATAATTGGGCGAGGTCGCCATCACCGCCTGGTGGATCTCCTGATATTGTTCGGGGGTGCCGTCGCCTTCGAGGTGGACGGTGTAACTGATCCGCCGGTAGCCCGGCGGAATGTCCTCATCGAGCCCCAGGAAGCCGCGCAGATCGAGCTCGCCTTCGGTCTCGATGCGGCAATCGGCCAGGGTGATCCCCCGGATCGACGCCTGGGCCACATAACCCACCATCATGCAGGCATTGACCGCGGACAGCAGCAGCTCCTGGGGATTGGGCGCGGTATCCGTCCCGAGCAGTTCCTTCGGCTCGTCGGCGACGATGGTGAAGCTGCGCGGCACCGGCTCGCCGGCGCAGGTGAAGGACTCAACGGTCGATTCCGACCTTGTCTGTCCTTTCCATTCGGTTGTGACCCTGAACCCGGCCGTGCCGCAGCCGGCATTGCCTTTCACCGTCTCGATCATCTCATCGAGCGCTTGAAGGTCGAGACCGTTGATCGTCGCCTTAGTGGTCGTTGCGAGCATTGGAAAATCTCCTTGGAAAGGGGCTGTCAGGCGAATGCGGGGGCAACTTCGGAGATCCGCTCCCGAGCGGCGGGCGAAACGGAGGTCAGGGTTTCGACGAACCTCGGATGGATCATGCCCGAACCGAGATAGGTCCAGCGAAGCGCCTGGTGCTGCTGGCCGATCAAGGCCGCGCGCTCCCGGCCACTGAGCCGGCGCCCGGTGGCGGCTTCAAAGGCCTCGAGATTGAATTGGGCCTGATTCGCAAGTCCGGCATCGAGGAAGGTGCCGATCTCGAGAAATTCATCCATCGCCCGAAGGATTCCGGCCTGGTCGCGGCCTTCGGCAAGCGCCTGCACCATCAACGTGTCGAGCTTGGCGTGCTGAGCCTCCTCGATCCAGTGATGCTTGAGGAGACTCTTGAACAAGGGCTCGAGATCGCCATCGTCGCGAACGCTGTCGAGATAGTGACTCTGAGTCATCCATTCGATCATCAGAATCACCAAAGCGACGGCGAGTGGATCGTGGCCAAGCACCTTCTTTGCTATCGCCTCGGGTGGGCCGATCAAAGCGCAAGGCGTTCCGAAGCTGGAGGTAAAGAGGTCTTCGAACTGCCTGAACAGGTGGATGTGCTTCGCTTCCTCGGAAGCGAAGTTCAAAAGCGCGCGAACTCGCTCGTCGTCACCATTGAGCTGCGGCCGGGCATGGTCGAGCACGAACGGGAGGATGAACTCCTCGACGAGGCCGAACAGGCCGAGATATTCGTGGCCGCGGATCTGGTTGAGGATCCGTGCCTCTTCTTCGCTGAGGAAGGGGATGCTCGCAGTCCGGGCGAGCATCTCGGGCATGAAATGGCGGCTGAAATCCAGCTCCGCGCCCTCGGGAAGCACGTCCTCGATCTCCCATGCCCCGCGCCGGGACGAGGTCAGAATGTCGCCGAAATTAAAATCGTGTCGCATCGTCGTCCTCTCGGTGACCGCCGGCTCAGGCGATGTTCGCCTGGCCGGCCGGGCTCTGGATAGCGAACGTGGCGATCACGCCGCTCAACGTGGCGGAGCTGCAGCCGAGCGCCACAGCCAAGGCCAGAACCAGTCGAAGACCGGCTTTTTTCCGCGTCGTCGTAGTCGTCATCTTCATTCTCCCAATCACATCCGCCGGCATGAGCGGCGACGGGTGCCCTTTTCACTCGATGCCGTGTCTGGGAGATGCCGCGGCACAGAAAAAAGGGTTTCAATTGTGACAGAGCAGGATCGGAATCTTGCTGCGCGACGGCCCGGTTTACGCTAGATAATCAGCTATATTTCTTTGCGTTAGCCGATACCATGGGGAGGGACGGTGCTCGCATCTGCGGATCTGGAACCGATCAAGGCGGCGGCCATCAGCTCGTCGCTCGACGGACTCGTGGTCATCGACGAACAGGGACGGCTGATCGGGTGGAATCCCGCGGCGGAAACCCTGTTCGGTTTTGCGCGCGACGAAGCGATCGGGCGGCCGATCGCGGAACTGATCGTTCCGCCACATCTGCGCGAGGCGCATTCCCGCGGGTTCGAGGCTTATGTTGCTGGAGGCCCGGCAAAGGTCATCGGCCAGAGGATCGAGACTCAGGCTTCGCGCAAGGATGGTCGTCTGATCCCGATCGAGCTTACCATTCTCGAGATAAAGGTCGGCGACCGACGGGTCTTCACGGCTAATATACGTGACCGGTCCGAGGACGCGGCGACCGAGGAACAGCTAGGACAGGCGCAACGGCAGCTCGAGCTGGCCGTGGCCGGCGCCGGTCTCGGAGTCTGGTCGTTCAACCCGCACACCGGCATCTCCTGGTACTCGGACCGGGTCCGGGAGATCGTCGGACTTGAAGAGAATTTCCTGGCCGACGGGGATGCCTTCCGTGAGCGGGTCCATCCCGACGACCGTTCCCAACTCGTCTTCGACCGGGCCGAGGATTTTCCCGAAGGTTCGGTGGCGCGGGAGTATCGGGTCATCCGTCCCGATGGCGAGACGCGCTGGCTCTCGAGCCTAGGCGCGGCCGAACGGGACGAAGCCGGACAGGTGCGGGCCGTCCACGGGATTATCATCGACATCACCGAGCGACGGCGGGCGGATGCGGAGCTTGCCGCCATCAGGCGCGATCTGGAACTGGCGGTCGAGGGCGCGCAGCTCGGTGTCTGGTCCTATGATCCGGAGACGGGTTCGGGATGGTTTTCCGATCGGGCGAAGGCGCTTCTCGAGCTCGAGGACAATGTCCTCGCCGACGCCCGGGAACTGAGAAAAAACGTTCATCCCGACGATTGGGACCGGCTCGCCGAGCCCTATATCAACCCCTATCCGCATGAGCCGCTGCCGATCGAATATCGGGTGATCAGGCCGGACGGGTCGATCCGCTGGGTCTACGGCCTCGGCGCAGCGATCCGAGACGAACAGGGCGTAACCCAGACCGTTCACGGAATTCTTGCCGACATCACCGCCCGCAAGGCGGCCGAAGTGGAACTGGCCGAGACAAGGCGGCAGCTGGAGCTCGCCGTCGAAGGTGCGAAGCTGGGCAGCTGGACGGTCGATCCCGAGTCGGGGGCCACCTGGTATTCGGATCGGTCGCGGGCGCTGCACGGACTGGACAAGGAACTTCGCCTCGATGCCCGGATGCTCAAGTCCTACATTCATCCGGACGATTGGGACCGGGTCCTGGATTCCTATCGCAAGGGCTTCCCCGGCGATTCGATCGCACTCGAGCATCGGGTCGTATGGCCGAGCGGCGACATACGCTGGGTCCAGTCGATCGGGACCGCGCTCCGGGACGAGAATGGCAAGGTTCACACCGTCAGCGGAATTCATCTCGACATCACCGACCGGAAACTCGCCGAAGCGGAGCTCGAGCGCTCGCGCCACGCGCTCGTCCAGTCGGAAAAGCTCGCCGCTTTGGGCGCTTTGCTCGCCGGAGTCAGTCACGAACTGAACAATCCGCTCGCCGCGATCGTCGGCCAGGCGGAGATGCTCGCCGAAGACGCGCAGGGCACCCCGTTCGAAGCTCGGGCCCGGCGGATCGGCGCCGCGGCCGAACGCTCCGCTTTGATCGTCCAGACCTTCCTGGCCATGGCCCGGCAACGCGAGCGTCAGCCGGTCATGGTCAACATCAATGATCTCATCGCTTCGGCCCTCGAGCTGACCGATTATACATTGCGGACCGCCGGAGTGGCCGTCCGGATCAATTTCGGAAGTGCTCTGCCTCCGATCCAAGGGGATCGCGACCAGCTTCACCAGGTATTCGTCAACCTGATAGTCAATGCCCAGCAGGCCATGGAAAAAGGGGAGGCGTTCGAGAAGACGCTGACCATACGCACCTCGGTCAACCAGGCGGGGCGGGTACTGGTCGACGTTTCCGACACCGGCCCGGGAATTGCCGACGCGGTACGCCACAGAATCTTCGAGCCTTTCTTCACCACGAAGCGGCAGAGCAGCGGCGGCGGCACCGGCATTGGCCTTTCTTTCTCCCAGGGGATCATCGAGGCCCATAATGGCAAGATCAGCGTAGAGCCGAGCCGGCGCGGCGCCCATTTCCGGATCGAGCTTCCGGCGGCGGTCGGCGAAGCGCTCATCGTCGCACCGAGGGAGCAGATCGCCATCATCCCGGACGTCGCGCCAGTGCGTCGGCGTTGCCTGATCGTCGAAGACGAGCCCGACGTCGCAGACACGCTTCGTGAACTGGTCGAGCGCGAGGGTTTCGACGTCACCGTTGCCGGCGACGGCGCCGAGGCCCTTTTCATCCTCGACCGCGGCGAGTTCGACATCCTTCTGTCGGATCTTCGGATGCCGACGCTGAACGGCCCAGAGCTTTATGCGCGGCTGACCGAAACCAAGCCCGAGCTAGTCAGTCACATGGGCTTCGTCACCGGCGACACGATGGGCGATTCGATGGGCGAGTTCGCCCGCGCCTCGAACCGGCCGGTGCTCGAGAAGCCGTTCACCAAGGCGGGCATCAAGGCCATGCTGGCTTCGCTCGCCGACAAGGGGGAATGAGATGAGCGAAGCCGCACATATCGTCGTCGTGGACGACGACGTCGACGTTCGCGAGACGGTTGGGGAATATCTGCGTCGCAACGGCTTCGCCGTCACCGAGGCCGATGGCGGCAAGGCGCTTCGCGAAATCATGGCGTCGCGGCCGATCGATCTCGCCTTGCTCGACATCAACATGCCGGGCGAGGACGGCCTGACGCTTGCGCGCGAGATACGTGGCTCCGGCCATGCCGGAATCATCATGCTCACGGCCAACAGCGATGATCTCGACAAGATCGTCGGCCTCGAGGTCGGCGCTGACGATTACGTCACCAAGCCCT
>DAINCA010000074.1:4471-8266 GCA_036732645.1 Allosphingosinicella sp. | reverse complement strand
TGCTCTCCGGGGAGACCCGCCTGGTCATCGATCTGGCAGGCCTCGGACTCGATCCCGATGCCGCCGCCCGGATCGGCTTCGGAGCCGCCGCGCGAAGCTGGCGCTACGATCATTATCGGACGAAGCTTGGCCGCAAGCAGAAGCCGACGCTGGAAGAGGTGATCATCGTCGGCGCCGGCGACGGCGTCAAAGGCGCCTGGGCGCGTGAGAAGGCTCTGCTCGACGGGCTGGAGCTCACTCGAGGCCTCGTCACCGAGCCTGCCAACGTCATCTATCCGGAGACCTTCGTCGCGCGCTGCCGCAAGGAGATGGAGGGGCTGGGCGTCGAATTCGAGGTTCTCGACGAATCCGCGATGAAGAAGCTGGGGATGGGCGCCCTTCTGGGCGTCGCCCAGGGATCCGTTCGGCCGCCGCGTCTGCTCGTCATGCGCTGGAACGGCGCCGCGAGCGCGAAGGCGGAGCCGGTCGTCCTGATCGGCAAGGGCATCACCTTCGATACCGGTGGAATATCGATCAAGCCCGCTGCGGGCATGGAAGCGATGAAGTGGGACATGGGCGGTGCCGGTGCCGTCGCCGGGGCGATGAGGGCCCTGGCGGGCCGCAAGGCGAAAGCCAATGTCGTCGGCGTCTGCGCGCTTGCCGAAAACATGCCGGACGGCAATGCCCAGCGACCCGGCGACATCGTGACCTCGATGTCGGGACAGACGATCGAGGTGATCAATACTGACGCCGAAGGTCGGCTCGTGCTGGCGGACGCCATGACCTGGGCCCAGCGCAACCTGAAGCCTAAGGTGATGATCGACCTCGCCACCCTGACCGGGGCGATGATCGTGTCGCTCGGCCATGAATATGGCGGCCTCTTCTCGAACGACGATGGATTGGCCGAAGGGCTGAGCGCGGCAGGGAAGATGACCGGCGACAAATTGTGGCGGCTGCCGATGGGCGAAGCCTATGACAAGATCATGGATTCGCAGATTGCCGACATGAAGAACAGCGCCGGGCGGGAAGGCGGGTCGATCACCGCCGCCTGCTTCCTCGGCCGATTCGTCGAGGACGGCGTGAAATGGGCGCATCTCGACATCGCCGGCATGGTGTGGGCGGACAAACCCGGCCATCTCTACGACAAAGGCGCGACGGGCTTCGGAGTCGCCTTGCTCGACCGCTACGTGGCCGACCATCACGAGTGAAAGCGGGCCGGAAATTAGCCGTCCGGCGCGGGCTTGCCCGGCTGGCGGCGCGCGCCTAGAGAGCCGCGCAACTTTCACGACAGATACGGAGCTTTACCGGCCATGGCGACCGAACGCACTTTCTCGATCATCAAGCCCGACGCGACCCGTCGCAACCTGACCGGCGCGATCACCCAGAAACTGGAAGAGGCCGGCCTTCGAGTCGTCGCTTCGAAGCGGATCCAGATGACCCGCGAACAGGCGGAGGGCTTTTACGGCGTCCACCGTGAGCGGCCGTTCTTCAACGACCTGGTTGCCTTCATGACGTCAGGGCCGGTCGTCGTTCAGGTCCTCGAGGGCGAGAATGCGGTTGCCCGAAATCGCGAAGTGATGGGCGCGACCAATCCCGCAAACGCCGACGAAGGCACGATCCGCAAAAGCTTCGCTGAGTCGATCGAAGCCAATAGCGTCCATGGCTCGGACAGCCCCGAGAATGCGCGGATCGAGATCGATTTCTTCTTCAAGCCGGAAGAAATCGTCGGTTAGCCGGGGATTCCGGGCGGTCTAACGGCCGCCCATCTCCAGCAGCCGCTTGGGCGCGACCAGCTCCCAGCTGATCGCGATCCGGTCAGCGACGTGATCCCAGTCGACTTCATCACTGTCGAGGCGGAGGCCGACCCAGCCGGAGGGGGCGAAATAAGGCGGCAAATAATAGAGATCAGGACGGGTTTGGACGAGCATCTCCTGCTCTTCCGGTCCGGATGTCTTGACTGCGACCGCGGTGATCCCGCTGTTGTGATGATCGTTGAGGAACCAGGCGAAGGTCTTGCCTTTGTCGATGTAGAAAACCGGAGCGCCGTGCGAGACCTTCTCGACCGCTCGCGGCAGCTTGAGGCTGATCTCGAGAACCCGTTCGAGGGTTTGTTGAACATCAGGATTCATCTTGTCCCTCCGGCTGGTGAGCCAAAGCCGCCTCATCGATCAGCGCCCGGCAATATTGCTCGAGCACGATCGGATATAGCCGATGTTCCTCTTCGAGGACCCGGGCGGCGAGGCTCTCGCTGTCGTCACGCGGCAGGATCTTCACCTTCGCTTGGCCGAGGACCGGTCCGGAATCGAGATCGGCTGTGACGAGGTGGACCGAACAGCCGGCATATTCATCGCCGGAGACGATCGCCCGGCGGTGCGTGTCGAGGCCCTTGTAGAGGGGCAGAAGGGAAGGGTGGACGTTCAATATCCGCCCCGCCCAGCGCTCGACGAAGACGTCGGAGAGCAATCGCATATAGCCGGCCAGAGCGATCAGATCCACGTCGCGCGCCCTAAGCGCCTCGTCGAGTTTGAGGTCGAATTCCTCCCGCTCCAGTCCCTTGTGGCTGAGCGACCATGTCGGGTGGCCGAGGCGCCGCGCCAGCACCAGTCCGCGCGCTTCGGGCACGTTGGAAGCGACCAGGGCGATCTCATAGGGCCGGTCGGGATCGCGGCGTTTATGTTCCGACAAGGCCAGCATGTTCGAGCCGCGCCCCGAGAGCAGGACCGCGACCTTCAGCTTGTCAGCCATGGTGGCTGGCGCTCCAGCGGCTTCGCCCGCTCCAGGTGCCCGGTGATCCGTTGACCGTACACCCTCGAGCGCCGTTTTCGACGACACCGATCTTCCAGACTGTTTCGCCAGCCGTTTCAAGCGCTTGCGACACGCTCTTAAAACTGTCTTCAGCAACAATGAGCACCATGCCGATGCCGCAGTTGAAGGTGCGCGCGAATTCCTCCGGCTCGATATTTCCCTGCGCCTGGAGGAAGGCCATCAGCCGCGTCTGTGGCCAGCTATCCGCATCGACGAACGCGTGAAGGTTCGAGGGCAGCACCCTCGGGATATTTTCGAGCAGACCGCCGCCGGTGATGTGCGCGAGCGCGTGGATGTCCCCCTGGCGGATCACCGGCAGCAGGGACTTGACGTAGATCCGGGTCGGCTCGAGCAAGGCCTCGATCAACAGGCGCTCCTGGTCGAACAAAGCGGGCCGATCCAGTTTCCACTTCTTGTCGGCGGCGAGCCGTCGGACCAGCGAGCAGCCATTGGAATGGATTCCGGCCGAGGCCAGGCCGAGGATCACGTCGCCGGCTTCGACCTTGTCTCCGGTAAGCGCCTCGCCGCGCTCGACGGCGCCGACGCAGAAGCCCGCCAGGTCATAATCGCCCGTGGCATACATTCCCGGCATTTCCGCGGTCTCGCCGCCGATCAGGGCGCAGCCCGCCTGCCTGCAACCTTCGGCGATCGAGGCGATTACCCGCTCCGCGACTTCCGGCTCCAGTTTGCCGGTCGCGAAATAATCGAGGAAGAAAAGCGGCTCGGCGCCCTGAACGATGAGATCGTTGGCGCACATCGCCACCAGATCGATACCGACCCCGTCGTGGCGGGACGATTCGATCGCCAGCTTGAGCTTGGTCCCGACGCCGTCATTGGCCGCGACCAGAAGCGGATCGCGATAGCCGGCGGCCTTCAGATCGAAAAATCCGCCGAACCCTCCCAAAGCGGCATCGGCGCCCGGCCGCGCCGTTGCCCGCGCCAGCGGCGCGATCGCTTTCACCAGCGCGTTACCCGCCTGAATGTCGACGCCGGCGCCGGCGTAGGTGTAAC
>DAINCA010000074.1:0-4371 GCA_036732645.1 Allosphingosinicella sp. | reverse complement strand
TTCACCAGCGCGTTACCCGCCTGAATGTCGACGCCGGCGCCGGCGTAGGTGTAACCATCCTGCTCGCTCACTCCAGCGGCCTAGCTACAACGCGCTTGGATTTCCACGGCCAACTCGCCAAAAGGCGCGCGTGAGCCGTTTCCGTCCGAAGATTGTCCTGATTCCCGTTATCGCCATGCTCTCCCTCGTGGGGGCAGGGATCCTCTATGCTCAGCTCGACGGCGCCGACCGCGGAATTCCGCCGATCGACAGCACCACAAACTTCGAGGTTCTGGGGGTCGAAGTCGACGTCAGCGCCGAGAATGCGGAAAAAGCGAGGCTGGAGGGCTGGCGCCGTGCCCAGGCTCAAGGCTGGAAGATGCTGTGGGCCAAGACCAACAACCGGCCGATCTCCCAGGCGCCGAACCTTTCGGAGGCGGTGCTGAACAATATCGTCGCCGGGATCGTCATCGAACAGGAGCAGATCGGTCCGCGGCGCTACATCGCGAGGCTCGGAGTCCTTTTCGATCGCGCCCGCACCGGCGAGATGCTCGGCGTTCCTGGGCTGGCCCGGCGCTCGGCGCCCCTGCTCGTCATTCCGGTGATGCGCACCGGCTCGACCGGTTACAGCTTCGAGTTTCGCAACGAGTGGCAGCGGGCCTGGGCCCAGTTCCGGACCGCGAACAGCCCGATCGACTATGTGCGGACCTCCGGATCCGGGATCGACCCTTTGCTCCTGAACCTGGCGCAGACGCGACGGCGTGGCCGCGGCTGGTGGCGAATGATTCTCGATCAATATGGCGCCGCCGATATCCTCGTTCCCGAAGTCGATCTGCGCCGGGCCTATCCCGGCGGACCGGCGATTGGGATCTTCACCGCCCGCTTTGGTCCGGATGCCACGCCGATCGGGCGATTCGCCTTGCGCGTACCGAACGGCGCCAGCGTTCCGAGGATGCTCGAGGAGGGGGTTCGCCGGCTGGATGGCCTGTTCGTGCGTGCCCTCGAGGCGGGGCTGCTCCGTCCTGATCCGAGCCTCGTGATCATCGCGCCGGAGCTTCCACCGGTGGAGGAAGAGCTTGTCGAGGAACTCCCCCCGGTCGCGACTCAGCGCCCGGCGCCGACGGCCACTTCAGCAGCCGCCTTCAACATCCAGGTCGCGACTCCCGACGCCGCCTCGGTTCAAAATGCCGAGATCGCCGCCAGCCGGGTCAGTGGCGTGACTTCGGCCATCACCACCAGCCTCGCGCTCGGGGGCACATCGATCATGCGAGTCACTTATGTCGGTGACGCGTCCTCGCTCGCGGCGGCGCTGCAGGCCCAGGGCTGGCAGGTGGAAGTGACCGGGAGCAACAGCCTGAGGATCTCGCGCTGAACGGGGGCGGACATGGGTGAGGCCCAGTGAATCAGATTGCGCTGCCGTTCAACTGGCCGGTGGCGGACCGGGAGGAGGATTTCCTCCTTTCCGAATGCAACCGGGCGGCATTCGATCATCTTCGGCGCTGGGCCTTGTGGCCGGTGATGGCGACGATCATCAGCGGGCCGCGAAAATCAGGGCGAAGCCTGCTCGGCCGAATCTTCGTGCGCAAGACGGACGGACGGCTGTTCGACAATGCCGAGTCGCATGAGGAGGAGGCCCTATTCCACGCCTGGAACGAGGCGCAGGCGCGCCGCAAGCCGCTCATCATCATCGCCGATTCGCCGCCGCCGGTCTGGGAGGTGAAGCTGCCCGATCTGCGCTCGCGTCTGGCAGCGACGCCGGCGGTGGAGATCGGCCGTCCCGACGACATCCTGATCGGTCAACTGATCGTCAAGCTTCTCGGCGACCGCGGAATCGCGGCCCCCAATGAGCTCGGCGATTATCTGGTGCCGCGAATCGAGCGCTCTTACGTCGCGGTCCAGTCCGTCGTCGACATTCTCGACCGGGTGACGCTGTCGCATCACAAGAGGATGACGATCCCGCTCGCCAAACGCGCTCTCGATGAAGCCGGCTTGCTCTATCGCGCAAGCGGTCGGCGCCGCGATGAAGAGGCGGCGGGGAACTAACCGCAGACCAGGCGCTCGACGCGGTTGCGACCGTCGAGATGGATGTTGAGCCGGTCCTCGCGATAGTCCATCGTCACCACATCGCCGGGCTGGATCCAGCGCAGGCGGATGGCACCCGACCTTCGCATCGCCTCGGCACCGAGCTCGGTGGTGGCTTCGCGGCCGATCAGGTTGTCCAGGTCTGCCGCATTGCAGGCGCCGCGGCTTTCATCGGGAAGACTCGTGCAGGCACCGGCCATAGCGAGCAGGATGAGACCAAACTTCTTCATGAGGCAACCTCCGATTCGGTTCGTGTCATGGCCAGCTTGCCATCGCGGATCGCGAAGGCCAGCCGTCCCTCGACCAAGTCGAGGGCGTCGCGGCCGAACTCCTCGAATCGCCATCCTTCCAGGATCGACAGGCCCTCGCGGCGGCCGGCGGCAAGCAATTCGAGCTCCTCGGACTTGGCTACCAACCGCGGCGCCACATTGCTTTCCCGGGCACGGATCTTGAGCAGAAGCTTGAGCAGATCGGCGACCAGCGACCCTTCGCGGCCGAGGCCCGGTCCGCGCTCGTCACGCGGCGGCATCTCCGCCGGGGTTAGCGGATCGGCATTGGCCAGAGCCTCCATCATCCTGGCGCCGATATCATTGGTCCGCCAGGCGGGTGAAAGGCCGCGAACCTTGCCGAGCGCCTCCTGCTCCGACGGCGGATGAAGGGCGACATCGGCGAGGGTCTCGTCCTTCATGATCCGGCCGCGCGGAAGATTCTTGGAACGCGCTTCCAGTTCGCGCCAGGCAGCGAGCGCCTTGAGCCGGCCGAGCACGTCGGCCTTCCGACTCTGGATCTTGACCTTCTTCCACGCAAGAGCCGGGTCGTTGATGTAATTGGCCGGATCGGAGATCCGCTCCATTTCCTGGTCGAGCCAGTTGCCCCGATTGGTTCGGCGAAGGCGATCGAGCATCTTCGGGAAAAGCTCGGACAGATGGGTGACGTCACCGATCGCATAATCGATCTGGCGCCGATCGAGCGGACGGCGGGCCCAGTCGGTAAAGCGCGCGCCCTTGTCGAGGCTTCGGCCAAGCAAGGCTTCCACCAGATTCTGGTATCCGACCTGCTCTCCAAGCCCGAGCGCCATGGCCGCGATCTGGGTGTCGAACAACGGGTGGGGGGTTCCGCCGGAGAGGTTGAAGACGATCTCGATGTCCTGACCGCCGGCATGAAAGACCTTGAGGACATGCTCGTTGTTCACGAGCAGGTTGAGCAACGGCGTCAGATCGATCCCCTCGGCCTTGGGATCGATCGCGGCCGCTTCCTCGCCATTCGCGACCTGGAAAAGGCAGACGTCCGGCCAGTAAGTGTTCTCGCGCATGAACTCGGTGTCGACCGCGACGAAGTCGGATCGGGCGAGGCGTTCGCAGAGCTTTTCGAGAGACTCGGTGTCGGTGATCAGAGGGTGGATATGCATTTGGTCGCCCTCATAGAGCCTGATCCTTGTGGGTGAAAGCGCCTGAAATCATCCCGGTCCCGAGCGGCATGCCTGCTTGACAAAGGCGGGTCCCTGACGCGAAGCGCTCGCTTTACATTTTTCCCCACCTTTATGTCCTGAAAGCGATCCACGATGCACGCCTATCGCACCCATAGCTGCGGAGAACTCCGCGAAAGCCATGTCGGCGAGAGGGTCAAGCTCTCGGGCTGGATCCACCGCAAGCGCGATCACGGCAACCTCCTGTTCGTCGATTTGCGCGACCATTATGGAATCACCCAGATCGTCAGTGACGTTGCGGACGAGGCGTTCAAGCGGCTCGAAGGCCTTCGAGTCGAATCGGTGGTCACCGTCGAAGGCGAGATCGTTCGCCGGGCCGCGGACGCGGTTAACCCCAATCTCGCCACCGGGCAGATCGAAGTCCATGCCGACCGCGTGGAGGTGCAGTCGCATGCCCAGGAGCTGCCCCTGCCGGTGTTCGGAGACCAGGAATATCCGGAGGAGATCAGGCTTCGCTACCGTTACCTCGATCTTCGTCGCGAGCGTCTCCACAACAACATCATCTTGCGCTCTAAGGTGATCAGCTCGATCCTGCGGCGGATGATCGAACAGGATTTCGTCGAGTTCCAGACTCCGATCCTGACCGCCTCGAGCCCCGAAGGCGCTCGCGACTATCTTGTCCCGAGCCGGGTCCATCCGGGCAAATTCTACGCGCTTCCGCAAGCGCCGCAGATGTTCAAGCAGCTGATCATGGTCGCCGGCTTCGACCGTTATTTCCAGATCGCGCCCTGTTTCCGGGACGAAGATGCCCGCGCCGACCGCTCGCCGGGCGAATTCTATCAGCTCGATTTCGAGATGAGCTTCGTCACGCAGGACGACGTGTT
>DAINCA010000073.1:0-8311 GCA_036732645.1 Allosphingosinicella sp. | reverse complement strand
GGCGGCGGCAACACCCGGCGCGAAGCCCAGGCCCAGCAGAGGAAGAATGCCGATGCCGGGCGCGAGGAGGACCAAAGCGAGCAAGGCGATGGCGCTGATCAGCAAGGGTACGGCGTATCGGCCGATCGCTTCGCGCGCACGGTCGCGCCGCCAGCGCAGCAATGGACCGATCCCCATCACGGCGATCAGCGCTAGCGCGATCGGGCCGGCGAACTTGTTGAAATAAGGCGGACCGATCGACAGCTTCTCGCCGGTCACGGCTTCCACGCCGAGTGGGTAGAGCGTGTAGAAGAAGACGATACCCAGAATGGCGGAAAGAAGCAGGTTGTTGACGACCAATGCCCCTTCGCGGCTGACGGGCTCGAAGCGGGAGCCTTCTCTCACGGTACCGATGCGCAGGCCGAACAGAGCCAAAGCGCCGCCGATATAAAGAAGCAACAAGACGAGGATGAAGGCGCCACGGCGTGGGTCGACGGCGAAAGCGTGGACGCTCGTGAGGATTCCGGAGCGGACCAGGAAAGTGCCGATCATCGACATCGAGAAGGCGACGACGGCGAGCATCACGGTCCAGGCACGAAGCCCATCCCTGGTTGCGAGAACGGTGACGCTGTGGAGCAAGGCCGTGGCGGCGAGCCACGGCATCAATGAAGCGTTCTCGACGGGGTCCCAGAACCACCAGCCGCCCCAGCCGAGCTCGTAATAAGCCCAATAAGAGCCGGCGGTGATGCCGAGAGTGAGGAAGATCCAGGCGCCCAGCACCCAGGGACGCATGGCCCGGGCGAAGGCCGGGCCGACGTCGCGGGTGACCAGGGCCCCTACCGCGAACGAGAAGGCGACCGAAATTCCGACATAACCGAAATAGAGCGTCGGCGGGTGGAAAGCCAAACCCGGATCCTGGAGGAGAGGATTGAGGCCGTTGCCTTCGACCGGCGTCGGACTGAGACGCGTGAACGGATTGGAGGCGAACAGGAGAAAGGCGTAGAAACCGAGCGCGATCGCGGCCTGAGCGGCCAGCGTCGCGGCCAGGCTCTGCCTTCTGAGCCGACGTTCGAGCAAGGCGACGGCGCCGCCGGCAACGGCAAGCACCGTCACCCACAGAAGCATGGAGCCCTCGTGATTGCCCCAGGCGCCGGCGAACTTGTAGAGCCACGGCTTGGCCGAATGGCTGTTGGCGGCGACCAGCTGAACCGACAGATCGGTGCGAAGGAACAGCCAGATCAGCGCCAGGAATGCGATCGAGGCGAGCACCCCCTGAGCGACGGCGACCGACCGCACGACCCTGGTCAGGGACTCGCCGGATTCAGCTGGGGCGGCCTGGCCGGCCGAAGCCTTCGAGGCGCCGACCACCGCGCTGCCAAGCAGCAGTTGCAGCAGCGACAAAGCCGCCGCGAGCCACAAGGCGGCCAGCCCCCCCTCGGCGATCATTCGAGCGATTCCGACTTGTGCTGGCCCTTCGGGCCGAGCTCTGGGGGCATGTAATTCTCGTCATGCTTGGCGAGGATCTCGGTAGCGACGAAACTGCCGTCCGGCCGGAAGCGGCCTTCCGCGACGACTCCGCTGTCCTCGCGGAAGAGATCCGGCGTGATCCCCGAATAGCGAACCGGGATCGTCGCCGCCGACTCGTCGCCGATGACGAAGTCGATCGTCATTCCGTCGGGATGTCGCCGAATGGAGCCCGACTTCACCATCCCGCCGATCCTGACGGCGCGGTCGAGCGGAATGCCGCGGGTCGCGACGTCGCCCGGCGCGTAGAAATAAGCTGCACGGTCCCGAAGGCCGGACATGGCAAGAAGGACGGCGCCAAGCACCGCTACCACCGCCAGCAAGAGCAAGACGAGTCGCTGATTCTTGGGCTTCATGATCGGCGACTCAAGGCATCTGCCTGCTTCTCGGCCCGATGCATCGCCGCCAGGCTCCAGCCGACGAGACCGATCGTGAAGATCAAGGTCAGCGCATAAGCGCCGATGACGAAGGGCCAGGGATTCATCCTTGCTGCCCGCTCATGCCGCAAGCCGCTTCAGCCGCGCCTCGACCTTGTTGCGAGCGAGCTCGGCGCGCATCCGCATCAGGACGATCGCCCCGAACAATAACGAAAAGCCCAGAGCGGAGCCGAGCAACGGCCACAATATCGAGGGGTCGATGGTCGCCTTGCCCTCGATCAGGCTGATGCTCGAGCGCTGGTGGACGCTCTCCCACCATTCGACCGAGAATCGGATGATCGGAATGTTGATCGCCCCGACCAGTCCATAAATGGCAGTGAGCCGACCCTCCCCGTTTTTCTCCTTCTCGGCGCCGGACAAGGCCACGAAACCGGCATAGAGAAACAAAAGGACGAGCATCGAGGTCATTCGCCCGTCCCATTCCCAATAGGTACCCCAGGTCGGTCGCCCCCAGAGCGAGCCGGTACCAAGGCAGATCGCCGTGAAGACCAGACCCGGCACGGCCAGGGCCCGCGCGGCGACCGCCGCCAGCGGGTGGCGCCAGACCAACTGCGCGAGGCTTGCGACGGCAATTCCGGTCCAGCCGCCCATCGCCAGCCAGGCCGTCGGGACATGGACGTAGATGATCCGGACGGTTTCTCCCTGATAGCGCTCGGGCGGCGCGACGAAGAGCCCGTAAGCGAGCGACAGCATTATCAGCGCTCCGCCCGTCCAGCCGAGCCAGCCGGTGAGGGGTCGCGCCAATTTTAGGAAACGGGCTGGATTCGCGTAGACGTGCATGTTCGCCGCCGGTTTAGGTCGTGTGGTCGCTACCCGCAACGGTCTCCGCCGTCTGATTGCGGAGGCATCGAACCGGATTGCTTCATGGAACGCCGGCTCCCAATGACGTCGCGTGGAATCGAACGCCCCATTGAGTCAAAATCGCCTGCTTGGAATCGGGCTTCGGATCGGAGCGACGAGCTGTTTCGCTTTCATGGCGGCGGCGATCAAGCTCGGACATGACGCCGGAATCGCTCTGCCGGAACTCGTTTTCTACCGCTTCGCCTTCGGCCTTCCACCTTTGCTCGCCTGGATTGCCTTCACTGGCCAGTTCGATGCCTGGCGGACGAGACGGCCTGGGGCCCACATCGCCCGAGGGGTGCTCGGTCTGAGCAACATGGTGCTCGGCTTCAGTGCCCTGTTCTTCCTGCCATTGGCGGAAGCGACGACAATAAGCTTCGTTGCCCCGTTGTTCGCCGTGATGCTGTCGGCGCTGATCCTGCGTGAAAAGGTCGGTCGCTATCGCTGGAGCGCGGTCGCGTTGGGCCTGTTCGGGGTACTCCTGGTGATGCAGCCCACCGGCAGTCACCTGCCGCTGATCGGAGTCCTCCTCTCCTTGCTGGCGGCCCTGGGCGTCGCCGGCGTGACAATCGCGATCCGAGACATCGGTCGCACCGAAAGCACGCCGACGACCGTTCTCTGGTTCAGCCTCTTCTCGATCCTGTTGTCGGGCGCGCTGATGCCTTTTTTCGCGCGATCGCACGATGCGAACGAATGGGCGATCCTGGCCTTTCTGGGCCTGCTTGGCGGCGTGGGCCAGCTTCTGCTCACTTCCTCGCTGCGTTTCGCACCGGTGCCGGTGGTCGTGCCGTTCGATTATGTGCAGTTGTTGTGGGCCGTCTTGCTCGGCTGGCTGATCTGGGGGACCACGCTCGAGGCGGCGGGGTGGGCCGGAGCCGCGGTCATCGTCGTCAGCGGCCTCGTCACGGTCTGGCGTGAGCATCGCCTCGGCCGAGACAAGCCGCGGCCGGCACCGTTATGACGAAGACATCGCGCGTCGCGCGACTTGACCAACTCGACTTTAGCCGCGGCCGATGAGGCGGCGAGCCATGTCGTCGGCCACTGCCGCCGGATTGCGGCCGGTAGCAACGCTTTCATCCCAGATGGCCTCGAGACGGCCAGGGATCGCCTCGATCCGCCGGCGCACAACCGCTTCATCGCCGTCTCCGACATATTCCGTCGAGACGTTGATGATTCCGCCGGCGTTGATCACGTAATCGGGCGCGTACAGAATCCCCCGCTGATGGATCCGATCGCCGTCCTCGGGCGTGGCGAGCTGATTGTTGGCGGCGCCGGCCACGACCGGAACCCGAAGCTCTGCGATCGACGTTTCGGTGAGTACCGCACCGAGGGCGTTCGGGCTGAAGACGTCCGCTTCCAGAGTCATGATTTCGGCCGGATCCACGATCGATCCCCCGACCTCCTGGGTGAGCGCCGAGACCCGCTCGCGGTCGATATCGGCGATGCTGAGCCGCGCACCTTCCTTCGCGGCCAGCCGCGCGACGCCGCCGGCGACGCTGCCTGCACCCTGTATCGCGAGATGGAGCCCGTCGAGGCTCTCCTTGCCGAGGGCGCGCTTCACCGCAGCCTTGATGCCGAGGAACACGCCGTAGCTGGTATGCGGGCCCGGATCGCCGCCGACCGCGCCGGACTCGGCCGGTAGCCCGGCGACGAATTTCGTCTCCTTCGAGATTGCGACCATGTCGGAGACGTTCATCCCGACATCCTCTGCGGTCACGTAGCGCCCGCACAACCCATCGACGGCCCGGCCGAAAGCCGCTAGCATCGCGGGAGTCTTGGTCCGGTTTTCGTCGGCAAGGATGACGGCCTTGCCGCCGCCAAGCGGAAGGTCGGCCATCGCATTCTTGTAGCTCATCCCGCGCGACAGCCGAAGCGCGTCGGCAACGGCATCGCCCGCTTCGGCATAATGCCACAAACGGGTCCCTCCGGCGCCGGGGCCGAGGTGGGTGGAATGGACGGCGATCACGGCTCTGAGGCCGCTTTCCCGGTCGGTGACGAAATGCACCACTTCATGCTCGTCGAAGTCGGGAAAATCCCAAAGCGAGTCCATCGATCGGTCCTGTAACGGTTAGAATGAATGGGGCGACCGACGGGACTTGAACCCGCGACCCTCGGTACCACAAACCGATGCTCTAACCAGCTGAGCTACGGTCGCCACGCGTCATGAGGAAGCCGGGCACATAGGGTCGAGCCATGAGTTGCGTCAAGGTTGGTGGGCCTGGAATAGCTTCGGAACATCCGGTCCCCTGACCCGATTCTTCCGCCTAGGAGAAACGAGATGACCGATCGCAAGACGAAGATCACGACCGGACCGAACGAACGAGCCATCGACGAAAGCCTGGCCGGAACGGGCCCAGGCATCCCCGACGAGGCGCGCGGCCCAGGCGAAGAGATACCGGAGCCTCCAACGGACGAGGAGGTCGAGCGGGCGAAGAAAAGTCTCGGTGTCGGCGGCAAGCTAAGGCCATAGACGCGCAAGTCCTTCGTCGGAGACGGAGTCGATTTCGACCAGCTTCAGCCGGCTCGATTGGCCGCCGACGATTCGAACCGCGGCCTTCGGGACTTTCAGCACTTTTGCCAGAAAGCCGATCAACGCCTTGTTGGCGGCGCCGTCGACCGGCGGCGCCGCAAGCCGGACCGCAATGGCGCTTCTGCCGTCGGACGTAACGACCGACCCGGCGAGCGAATCGCGGCTCGAATTCGGCGTGACCCTGACCGCGAACCGGACCCGATCGCCGGCGCGGGTGAAGGGCACCTCGCTCAAGGAATTGTCAGTTGATCGTGATGACACCGTCGACGGCGCGCCATTCGGCCGGGCCGATCAGGTGATGGTGGGCCACTCGAACCGAATGGAGGGCGGCCTCGATCTCCCTACGCCAGTGGTCGAGGAAATCGCGAAGCACCGGAAATTTCGGTGCGACATCGTAATGCTGGTAGACGAAGAGCTGAACCAAAGCCGGATGATCGGGCATATAATAACTGATCTCGACCGTGCTGAGGCCGTAACCCTGAAGCTGTCTAAGGAAATCGGGATCGGCGCCGCTCATGCGCTTGACCGGCCAGGGATCCACTACGAAGCCATCACTCCCCACCTGCTCCTCCTGCTTTGACCATCCTCTCTTCCGCTCTGGTCCTGCTTATGAGGCACCGAAGCGAACTTACGGTTAACAAGATGGAAAAAGCAAATTCGTTCCGGTGGGAACATGAAGTCAGGCGGCTGACCTCAACAGGTCAGAGGCCGGACCAGCGAATTCGGAGATTGGGACAAGGCGTGGTGGGCGCGGCAAGGATTGAACTTGCGACCCCTGCGGTGTGAACACAGTGCTCTACCACTGAGCTACGCGCCCACGCCTGGAAGCCATTCGGCTGTGGTCGATCCGAACGGTGCGCAGCAGATGATGCCGCTGAAGCCGGCGGTCAATAGCCATCGGCCTCCCACCTGTCCAGCATTGCCCATAAGGCCGCCGCGTCAGGCGTTTACGCTGTCCTTGAGCCCCTTGCCGGCCTTGAACTTGGGCTGGGTGGATTCGCGAATCTGCATCGGTTCGCCGGTCCGCGGATTGCGGCCGGTGGACGCCTTGCGGCGCGTGCAGGAAAATGTGCCGAAGCCGACCAGACGAACCTCATCGCCCCGCTTCAACGCATCGCCGATCACTTCGAACACACTCTCGACCGCGCGCGAAGCGTCGCCCCTGCTAAGCCCGGTCGTGTCGGCGACCTTGCCGATTAGCTCCTGCTTGTTCATCTGTCCCGAAACCCCTGTTACTGATGACTCGCGGCTGCCGCCGATGCCGGATTAAATGACAGGCGGGCGACAGGAGTCAAAGGAAAGAGGCCGTATTTCCGCTAAAAAAGGCCTAATTCGACACAGTATTTCGTTGCTGCGACGCAACAATTCAGTGGCGGATCGAAACCCCCGGCCGCTCGTCCGAAGAAGCTGGGAGCTCCGAAGGCGGAAGTGCCGCAAGCTCGTCGGCTTCGGTCCATTCGATCGGCACCACCGGCGTCGCCAGCGCCTGGGCAAGCACCTCGTCGACGTGCGAGACGATGACGAGCTCGAGCCCTTCTTTGATGTTGGCCGGGATCTCGACGAGGTCCTTCTCATTGTCGGCCGGGATCAGCACCATGGTGATCCCTCCCCTCAGAGCGGCGAGCAGCTTTTCCTTCAAGCCTCCGATCGGCAGGACCCGACCGCGCAAGGTGACCTCGCCGGTCATGGCGACGTCCCGCCTGACGGGAATTCCGGTCAGGGTGGAAATGATCGCGGTGACCATGCCGATGCCGGCGCTCGGGCCGTCCTTCGGCACTGCGCCTTCCGGCAAGTGGACGTGAATGTCCTTGCGGCTGAACAGGCTCGGCTTGACCCCGTAACTCGGCGCCCGCGCCTTGACGAAGGAGAAGGCGGCCTGGATCGACTCCTGCATGACGTCGCCGAGCTTGCCGGTGGTTCGGATCTGTCCCTTGCCGGGGACGGTGACCGCCTCGATCGTCAGCAGCTCGCCACCGACCTCGGTCCACGCCAGGCCGGTAACGGCGCCGATCTGGTCCTCTTCCTCGCTCATCCCGTGCCGGAACTTGCGAACGCCCAGATATTCGGAAAGATTTTCGGCCGTCACCTCGATCGTCTCGGCCTTGCCCTCGAGGATGTTGCGGAGCGCCTTGCGCGCCAGCTTGGCGACCTCGCGCTCGAGGGTGCGGACGCCCGCTTCACGCGTGTAATGCCGGATCATCGCGCGAAGGCCTGGTTCGGTCAGAGTCAGCTCTCCGTCCTTCAGGCCGTGCGCCTCGAGCTGCTTCGGTATCAGGTGGCGCGTGGCGATCTGAACCTTCTCGTCCTCGGTATAACCTTCGAGCCGGATGATCTCCATTCGGTCGAGCAAAGGCTGCGGCATGTCCATCGAGTTTGCGGTGGTCACGAACATCACGTCCGACAGATCGTAGTCGACCTCCAGATAATGGTCCTGGAAGCGGCTGTTCTGCTCCGGATCGAGCACCTCCAGCAGCGCCGACGCGGGGTCGCCACGGAAATCCTGGCCGAGCTTGTCGATCTCGTCGAGAAGGAAGAGCGGATTACTGGTCCCGGCCTTCTTGAGGTTCGTCACGATCTTTCCGGGAAGCGAGCCGATATAGGTCCGACGATGGCCGCGTATCTCGGCCTCGTCGCGAACGCCGCCAAGCGACTGGCGCGCAAATTCGCGACCGGTCGCCCGGGCGATCGAACGGCCGAGCGACGTCTTGCCGACGCCGGGCGGGCCGACGAGGCACAATATCGGCCCCTTCAACTTGTTGGTCCGCGCCTGGACGGCGAGATATTCGACGATCCGTTCCTTGACCTTCTCGAGCCCGTAATGGTCCTCGTCGAGGATACGCTCGGCTTCGATCAGCTCGTGCTTGAGCTTCGATTTCTTGCCCCATGGGAGACCGAGCAGGACGTCGAGATAGTTGCGGCTGACCGTCGCCTCGGCAGACATCGGCGCCATCGCCTTAAGTTTCTTCAGCTCCGAATTGGCCTTGGCGCGCGCTTCCTTGCT
>DAINCA010000072.1:0-8364 GCA_036732645.1 Allosphingosinicella sp. | reverse complement strand
CCCTCATTCTCGCGATCCTCTTCGTCGACGAGGATGAACATTCGGCCGTTGCGGGCCTCGTCGATGATCTGCTCGGCGCTCGCCATCACCCCGCGCGAGCCGCTGGCGAGGAATTTCTCGAGCTTGCCCAGAGTCTCCGCGGTCGGGTTCCAGTCGGCATCGCCAAGCTTGCGAAGGCTGTTCGGATGGAGGCCGGCGGCCCGGGCAAGACCGGCGCGGCTGACTTCGCCGGCGCCGACCATTTCGCAGAGGCGATCGATAAGGACTGTGCTCATTGCGCGCCGGTATCACATCGCAATGTGATCCTACAACAGGAAATCACATTGAAGTAGCTCTGACTTCCATCATCCGCCCCAGATATCGGGCGAGGATATCGATCTCGAAGTTGAGCCACCGACCGGTCTGGATGTCGGCGAAATTGGTCTGGGCCGTCGTATGCGGGATCAGGTTGACGCCGAAGCGTATGCCGTCACCTTCAGGGTCCTCGCTGACGTCGTTCACGGTTAGCGACACCCCGTCCAGCGCGACCGATCCCTTGGCGGCCAGATAAGGGGAAAGGCCGATGGGCGCAGCTAGGGTGAGGGCGAGCGAATCTCCAACCCGCTCCACGCCGACCACTTCGACGATATCGTCGACATGGCCGGTGACGATATGGCCACCAAGCTCATCGCCGACACGGAGCGCCCGCTCGAGGTTGAGGCTCTTGCCTTCTTCCCACATCGTCGGCGCGGTCCGGCTTTTCGTCTCAGCGGAGACATCGACCGCGAACCAGCCGTCGCCCTTGTCGACGACGGTCAGGCAGACTCCGGAACAGGCGATCGACGCGCCAAGGTCCACCGTCGACAGGTCATAGCCGCAGCCGATCCGAAGCCGAAGGTCGCCCTTCTGCTCTGCGGCCTCGATCCGGCCGACATCGGTGATGATCCCGGTGAACATTCAGCGAAGCCGCTCGTAGACTTCGAGCCGATCGATGCCAAGCAGTCGCGTTTCCGTCAGCTGCCAGCGATTATGGGCATCGGCAATGCCTTCAAGTCCGACATAGCCGACCGAGGACTTGCCGTCTCCGATCAGGATCGGCGCCCGATAGACCAGCATCCGGTCGACCAGGTCTGCGGTGAGAAACGCCGTGGCGGTGGCGGAGCCGCCTTCGACGAGCAGGTCGTTGACGTCGGTGAGCTCATATATGGCCTCGGGGCTGCCGAGCCTGGTCCAGCCCTGGACCGGATCGCCGCGCGTGAGCAGGGCCCGGCGCGGCGAGCGTTCCTCAAGTCCGGGCAAACGAACGTCCAGCCGGGGCGCGTCGGCTTCATAGGTTCCGCGGCCGACCAGGATCATGTCGGCGCGGGCACGCTCGAGATGAACGTGGGCGCGGGCATCCTCCCCGGTGATCCAGCGGCTCTCCCCGGAGGGCAAGGCGATCTTGCCGTCGATCGACATTGCGAGCTTGAGCGTCACGTAGGGCCGGCCCAGTCGGATCCGGGCAAGAAATCCGGCAAGGCTTCTTTCCGCCGCCGCCGCTTCCACGCCGGCCGCTACCTCGATCCCGGCCTCGCGGAGACGCGCGATTCCGCTGCCATTGGTGCGCGGATCGGGATCGCCGGTGGCAATCACGACACGGGCCGGCTTCGCATCGATGAGAAGGTCCGCGCAAGTGGGGCCGCGGACGCTGCGATGGGCACAGGGTTCCAGGGTCACGTAGACGTCGGCGTCCGCCGCCCCGGCGCCGGCCTGTTCAAGCGCCACCTGTTCGGCATGGGGGCGACCGCCCGGCTGAGTCCAGCCGCGGCCGACGACGATATCGTCCCTGACGATGACGCAGCCGACATTGGGATTGGGCGCGGTCCGGCCGCGGCCCCGCTCCCCGAGCGCGATCGCGGATTGCATCCAGCGCGAGTCGCTCAAATTCCGAGCCGGTTCAATTCGCTGTCGAGCCGCTGCCACTCTGCCCGGCGTCTCGCCTCATAGGCCCGGCGGGCCTCAAGATCCGCCTCTTGCTTCGCCTTGATTTCCTCGTCGCTGCGCGTCGCAGGCCAGCTCTCGACATAATAAATGGTTCGGCGGGGCATGATGTTGGTCTGGCCGTCGAAATAGAAGCTGACGACGATGCCGGTCGGAATGAGCAGAGCCAGGAAGGCGGCGACCCACTGATGCCGCGAACGTTCCGCCGTGAACGCACGCAGATCGTTCCAGAGAGCGCGGGGCGAAGCGGGACGGGGAAGCGGCATCGGCTCAAGATAATGGACCGAACCCCGCTTCGCCAGCCCCGCCTGACTGTCCGCCCGTCAGGCGTTCTCGAGCCGGAAGTGAAGCGTCATCACCTTCTGGCTCTCGACCGGCCGGCCGTCGAGCGTCGCCGGCCGGAAACGCCAGCGGGACCGGGCGTGCCGTTCCGCCATGTTCCAGAAGGCGTCGCTGGTCGCGCTCAACCGCTCGACCGCCTTGACCCGTCCATCGGTGCCGATCGTCACTCGCATCCGCACCTGGCCCTCATTCTGGGCCCGCTGCTCGGACGGCGGGTAAGGCGGCTGAAGCGCGTCGGCATAACGCGGGTCGAAGCGCGCCTCGATCCGGACCGGCTCGCGGACCGGCTCGGGATCGGGGCGCGGGACGACGACGGGCCCGGGCGGCAAGGTGTCGCGGATCGGCGGCAAAGGATCGCCGGTGACGACGGGACCGGTATCGAGTCGATCGATCACCGGCGGGATCATGTCGATCTGCGTCGGCCGCTGCGGCACTTCCCGGACTTCCTGTTTGGGCTGGGGTGGCGGCGGAGGCGGCGGTTCCTCCGGCTTGGGCTGTTCGATGAAGTCGATGATGGTCTTGCCGAACTCGCTGGAAGCGATGTCCGGCCCTTTGATCAGCAGAAGCGCCGCCAATGCTGCGGCATGGCCGACGACGACGAGGGTGAAGCCGACCGGGCTTCCCCTCTTCTGCTCGAGAAATCCGCCTTCACGCATGGCCTTTCTCCTTTCATCCTCCACGGACTGCCGTCCGAATCGCGCCATCATGTTACAATATCTCTTAATGATATATTATTACAAATGGCAAGGATGAATGTTCCGCGCCTCCCGGGAAACAAAGACATGGTGGCTGAGATGGGTTGAGCGGGCAGCCGGCCGGCGGCCCAGGCAGCAGTCATCGGAGCGGCCTGGAAAGTTATTTTTAGCGCGGGCAGCAGCCGCGCGAAGCGCTGACGGTGTCAGACCTTCGGCCGGCTCGATTCAGCCGGCCGCCGACCTCAATCGGGCCGCCGATTCGTCCCGGCCGATGAGTGGGAGAAGCACCGCCATCTCCGGGCCGCTGTCGCGACCGGTCAAGGCGCGGCGAAGCGGCAGGAACAAGGCTTTGCCGGATCGACCGGTCGATTCCTTGAGACGCGCGACCAGCTGCTGCCAGGGGTCGGAAGACCAGTCCAGGGCCTGCGCCGCGTCAGCCGCGGCGCTGAGAAAGTCGAGATCTTCGGCAGACGCCGTCTGCTCGACATGGCCGTGCAATATTTCCCACCAATCGGCAGCCTCGGCGACTTTCTGAAGGTTTGGCCTGATTGCCTCCCAATCCGCCTCGCTCATCCGCTCCGGCAGACGTTCGCGGACGGCCTCGAACGGGAGCTGGTGAATGATCCGGGCGTTGAGCGCGACCAGTTCGTCCAGGTCGAACCGAGCCGGCGCTCGACCGAATGTGGCAAAATCGAACGTCTCGATGAGCGGCTCGGGGGAAACGTATGGCTCGACCGGAAGACTCGTGCCGATCCGGGCAAGCTTGGCGACCAGGGCCTGCGACTCGATTCCCGCGTCCCTCATCGCGTCGACGCCGAGCGAGCCGAGCCGCTTCGACAATTTCCCCTCCGATCCGACCAGGAGAGCTTCGTGGGCAAAGGCCGGTGCCGCCGCCCCGAGCGCTTCGAACATTTGTAGCTGGAGCCCGGTATTGGTGACATGATCCTCACCGCGCACGACATGCGTCACCTTCATCTCGATGTCGTCGACGGCGCTCGGCAACATGTACAGCCAGCTTCCGTCCTCGCGCCGGATGACAGGATCGCTCAGCAAGGCGGGATCGAGATGCTGGCGTCCGCGGACGAGATCGTCCCACAAAATCGGTCGGTCATGATCGAGCTTGAACCGCCAGTGCGGCCGCCTCCCCTCGGCTTGGAGACGCGCTTGGTCCGATTCGGTCAGGTTGAGCGCGGCCCGGTCATAAACGGGCGGCAGGCCGCGGCCGAGCATCACCTTGCGCTTGAGTTCGAGTTCCTGCGCCGTTTCGTAGGCCGGGTAGGCCCGTCCAGCCGCCGCTAGGCGCTCGAGCGCCGCCTCGTAACGATCGAACCGCTGCGACTGGCGATGTTCCTCGTCCGCGTCGAGACCAAGCCAGCCGAGATCCGCGCGAATGAGTTCCACATTCTCTTCGCGACTCCGCTCGCGGTCGGTGTCGTCGAAACGGAGGATGAATTTCCCCCCGTGCCGCCGCGCCCACAGCCAGTTGTGAAGCGCGGTGCGGATATTGCCGACATGGAGGCGGCCGGTCGGGGCCGGGGCGAAGCGGGTGACGACATTCATCGCTTGGGCTCTATTGACCGCTGCCCCCTCGGGCAACGTCTCTTGGCTTGGTTCGGCAGGCCATTGCGGCCGCGAAATCGACACCCTAAGACGGCCCGATGAAATTGATGTCGGGCAATTCGAACCTGCCTCTGGTCCAGGCGATCGCCAAATATCTCGAAATGCCCGTCACCGAAGCGAGCGTCCGCCGCTTTGCCGACGAGGAAATCTTTGTCGAGATCCACGAGAATGTCCGCGGCGAGGACGTGTTCGTCCTTCAGTCGACATCCTACCCGGCCAACGACAATCTCATGGAGCTGTTGATCTGCATCGATGCGCTTCGCAGGGCCTCGGCCAAGAGGATCACGGCCGTCGTCCCTTATTTCGGTTACGCGCGGCAGGATCGAAAGCCCGGCCCGCGGACCCCGATCTCGGCCAAGCTGGTCGCCAACCTGATCACCGTCGCCGGCGCCAACCGCGTCCTGTCGGTCGATCTCCATGCCGGCCAGATCCAGGGATTCTTCGATATCCCCACCGACAATCTCTATGCCGCCCCAGTCATGTCGGCGGATATCCAGGCCCGCTTCAAGGGTAAGAACGTCACCGTCGTCTCGCCCGACGTCGGCGGCGTCGTCCGCGCCCGCGCTCTGGCGAAGAGGCTCGACAATGCGCCGCTGGCGATCGTCGACAAGAGACGTGAGCGGCCTGGCGAATCCGAGGTCATGAACATCATCGGCGATGTCGCAGGACGCTTCTGCATCCTGATCGACGACATCGTCGATTCCGCCGGCACCCTGTGCAACGCCGCCGCGGCCCTCAAGGAAAGCGGCGCCGAAGATGTCGTCGCTTATTGCACGCACGGCGTTCTTTCGGGCGCGGCTGTGGCGCGGGTCGACAAGAGCGTCCTTCGCGAGCTCGTCATCACCGATTCGATCGCGGCTTATGATTCCGCCGAAAGCAGTCCGAAGGTTCGGATCCTGACAATCGCGCCGCTCCTCGCCGAGGCGATCAAGCGGATCGCCGATGAAAGCTCCGTCTCGAGTCTCTTCGACTGATGGCGGCGGTTTCTGGCGGAATCGGCCGAATCGCGCGCCCGTTCCTGCTCCTCCTTCCGCTGGCGGTCGCGGGCTGCGTTGCGCAAACCCCGCCGGCAAGGATCCTGCCGGTTCCGGCGGTGACCTGGTCGCAGCAGCAGATGACGGAGATACTGGAGCGCACCGGCCACATCCGGCTTGCCCCGGACATATCCCATCTGCGTCCCGGCGAAAGGATAGCGGTCGAGAAGCTGATCGCCGTTGGCCGTATCTTCCAGGACGTTTACGAGGACCAGCGCCATCGCTCGGCTTTGACGGCCCGGTCGGCTCTTCGGCCGGGATCCAACGAGGCGACGCTCTACCGGCTGTTCCAGGGACCGATCGCGACCACTCTCGACAACCGCCGCGAGCCGTTCCTGGCGGTGGATGAGGCGCCGCCGGGCAAGAACGTCTATCCCTGGGACCTGACTCGCGAAGAATATGATGCCTATGTCGCGGCCCATCCCGACGAGGCGGAATCGCTCACCCATCTGCGCTCGGTCGTCCGCCGGGCCGACGCCGCCAGCCTTCAGCGCGATCTGAACATGCTCGAGCGTTACCCGGTGCTCGATACTCTTCATACCGGCCTTCGCCTTCACCTTCGCGAGCTGGCAGAGCAGCCGGACCGGAATCGTCTCTACGCGGCCCCTTATTCACTGGCTTATGCCGACGAGATGATCCGGGCCCACGGGCTGCTCAACGAGGCCGCCGACGCCGTCGAGCCGGAAGACGACGAATTCGCACGTTTCCTTCGCAACCGCGCCCGGGATCTCCTGTCCGACGATTATGAATCGGGCGACGCGGCGTGGATCACGGGGCGATTCGAGAATCTCAACGCCCAGATCGGCGCCTACGAAACCTACGACGACGAGCTCACCGGCACCCGCGCCTTCTACGCGCTCAACATATTGGCTCGCCGACCGGCGGAAACGGACGCGCTTCTCCAGGGGCTGCGGGGAATCCAGGCGGTCGAGGACTCCTTGCCTTACGATCGGCGCAAGCGCGTGCGCGAGGACATTCCGGTCGGCGTCTACGACGTCGTCGCCGATTTTGGTCAGTCGCGCGGCGGCAATACCGCGACCATATTGCCGAACGAGGCCTATCTTGCGCGCCGCTACGGACGAACCATCCTGCTTCGCGCCAACATCATGCGCTCGCCGGAGATATTCGGCGCCGGAAGCTCGGCCTGGTCGGCCGTGGTCGCGCCGGAATTTGCGAGCCATCTGACGCCCGACAGCGTCTTCGGCCGAACCTTGTGGCACGAGATCGGCCATTATCTCGGCGTCGACCGAACCCGCGACAACCGCGATCTCGACGTGGCGCTGGGCGCCGACGCGAACCTGATCGAGGAAATGAAGGCGGACCTGGTCTCCCTGTTCGCGGGGCCCGAGCTCCAGCGTCAGGGATATTTTACCGCCGATCAGCTTCGGGGGCACCGCGCCGCCGGCATCTACCGGACGCTGCAAAATGTCAGACCCAGACGCGATCAACCCTACCAGACCATGCAGCTGATGCAGTTCAACTGGTTCCTCGACCGCAACGTGTTGCGCTTCGACCCGGCGTCCGGCCGGCTGTCGATCGATTATGGCCGCTATCAGGATTCCGTAGAGGCCTTGCTTCGCGAGGTGCTCGCGATCCAGGATTCCGGCGATCCTGCCCGGGCCGATGTCTTCGTCAGCCGCTGGTCGAGCTGGGACGAAAATCTGCATGGTCGCATCGCCTCGGCAATGCGGGCCACTCAACGGCACCGATTCCGGCTTTTCACATACGCCGCCCTGGGAGAGTGAGCGGCCTCAGGCTGCCAGCGGCAATTCTTCGGCCTCGCTCGGATCGTCCGGCGCCTGGTCTCCAAGCTCGACTGCCGGCACGCTTCGATCAGACGGATCGGGCACCAGCCACCGCGACAACAAGACGATAAAGCCGCAAGCGGCATAAACGGCGAAGGTCATGACCGGGCTGAACAGCAAACCGGCGCCGATCAGGGCCCGAAGCCAATTGGGGTTCAAACCGAAATCCTCCCCAAGCGCTTCGCAAATGCCGAAGATCGTATCGTCGCGAAAAAAGGGACCTGAACTCATCACACGCTCCATGAAACCACGCTTGCCAGCTCGAGCAAGGCGCCTCGGAGGTTGCAGCTAGGGTGCGATCATTTCAGATCAATGCCGCGTGCGAGCCGAATATGTTTCAATTGTCACCGAGTGCGACAAAGCGCGGCCTCCGGCGACGCTCCACCTGGCCGCGCACTTGCTTTTCGGCCTTCCTCCCCATATAGGCGCCTCCTTTCCAGCCTCTGGAAAATCTGACGAACGGTCCGGCCGATAGGGCTGCCGTGGCTGTTCACGAATGTCGCAAAGGAGACGAAATGCCCAAGCTCAAGACGAAGAGCGGCGTCAAGAAGCGCTTCAAGCTCACCGCCACCGGCAAGGTGAAGCACGGTGTCGCCGGCAAGCGCCACCGCCTGATCAGCCACAACGCCAAATATATCCGCCAGAACCGCGGCACCGACGTGCTCGCCGACGCCGATACGGCGCGGGTGAAGCTGTGGGCGCCCTACGGCCTGAAATAAGGAGGATATAGGACATGGCACGAATCAAGCGCGGCACGACGACGCGCGCCAAGCACAAACGGATCCTCGAACAGGCGAAGGGCTATTACGGCCGCCGCAAGAACACGATCCGGATCGCCCGCCAGGCCGTCGAGAAGGCCGGGCAATATGCCTATCGCGACCGCAAGGTGAAGAAGCGCAGCTTCCGCGC
>DAINCA010000071.1:0-8380 GCA_036732645.1 Allosphingosinicella sp. | reverse complement strand
CCAGGTGACCCAGCTGATCGCCCGCCGCGTCAGGGAAGCCGGCGTCTATAGCGAGATCGCCCCGTTCAACCGTGCCGACGAGGCGTTCGAACGGCTGAAGCCGAAGGGGATCATCCTGTCTGGCGGTCCATCCTCGGTCATGTGGGACGACAGCCCGCGCGCGCCGCAGCATTTCTTTGCCGCCGAGATCCCGATTCTCGCCATCTGCTATGGGCAGCAGACGATGGCGCATCAGCTCGGCGGCCGGGTGGCCCCTTCGGACAGTCGGGAATTTGGCCGGGCCTTCATCGAGATCGTCGGAGATTCCGTCTTGTTCGACGGGCTCTGGAAACCCGGCGAGCTTCACCAGGTATGGATGAGCCACGGCGATCGCGTCGAGATGCTTCCGGATGGGTTCGAGGTCGTCGCCCGCTCCGAAGGTGCGCCATATGCCGTCGCCACCGATGAGAAGCGCCGCTTTTTCAGCCTGATGTTCCATCCCGAAGTGGTCCACACGCCGGACGGCGGCAAGTTGCTGGCGAATTTCGTCCGCCACGTCTGCGGCCTGGCCGGCGACTGGACGATGGCCGAATTCCGTCAGGCGAAGATCGAGGAGATTAGGAAGCAGGTGGGGCAGGGCCGGGTGATTTGCGGGCTCTCGGGCGGGGTCGATTCAGCGGTCGCCGCGGTCCTTATCCATGAAGCGATCGGGCACCAGCTCACCTGCGTGTTCGTGGACCATGGGTTGATGCGCCAAAGCGAGGCCGATCAGGTCGTCAGCCTGTTCCGCGGCCATTACAACATCCCCTTGGTCCATGTGCAGGCGGAAGACCTGTTTCTCGACGGCCTCGCCGGGCTGGACGATCCAGAGGCCAAGAGGAAGTTCATCGGCAAGACCTTCATCGACGTCTTCGAGGAGGAAGCGGCGCGGATCGGCGGCGCGGATTTTCTCGCCCAGGGGACGCTCTATCCCGACGTCATCGAAAGCGTCAGCTTCACCGGCGGTCCTTCAGTGACGATCAAGAGTCACCACAATGTCGGCGGCCTTCCCGAGCGGATGAACATGGCGCTGGTCGAGCCGCTTCGCGAGCTTTTCAAGGACGAGGTTCGCGAGCTCGGCCGCGAACTTGGTCTGCCCGACGCGTTCGTCGCGCGTCACCCCTTTCCCGGCCCGGGTCTCGCCATCCGCATCCCGGGAGAAGTCACCAGGGAGAAATGCGACATCCTCCGAAAGGCCGATTCCATCTATCTCGAAGAAATCCGCAATGCCGGCTTGTACGATGCCATCTGGCAGGCCTTCGCCGTGTTGCTGCCGGTACGCACGGTCGGGGTGATGGGCGATCATCGGACCTATGATTCCGTCTGCGCGCTTCGCGCCGTCACTTCTACCGACGGGATGACCGCCGACATCTATCCCTTCGACGCGGCCTTCCTGAGCCGGGTTGCAACGCGGATCGTCAACGAGGTGAAGGGGATCAACCGGGTCGTCTACGATTATACCTCGAAGCCGCCCGGCACGATCGAGTGGGAATGAGCGAGACGCGATACCGCATCGAATCATACGCTTGCGGATAAATGTTAACAGCCTGTGGTCGCACAAAAGCTTGACTTGGAGAGTCCACTAGCGCAGCTTTTTCGGCAGATGGAACGCTTCGCCTTCATTGGCGTTACATCTTCACCAGTCGCCCAAAGGCGCGCTGAAAAGGGGCCTGTTATGCCAAAGAAACAAAGCCGTTACCGCCCGACCAGCCTTTTGGTGGGCGTCTCACTCTGTGTTGCTACCTTGCTGAGCGCACCTGTTCCGGCCGCCGCCGCGGCTTGCCAGGCCGGCCAGGCCGGATGCGTCCTCCCGGTCGGAACGCCGGAGCCGCTGCCGACAACGACAACGACCACGACGACACCGGTCGTCATGGACGTCGATGAGGGTGGAGGCGGCCTCGGCTGGCTTCTTCCGCTCCTGCTCGGAGCTGCCGCGCTCGCCGCCTTGTACTTCCTCGTCCTCGACGATGACGATGGAGACGATGTGCCGGTCAGTCCCTGATCAGACAGCCAGGAGCGCCTGAAATGTATCGGGCGCTCCGACTTTGAACCAGCGGACAGGAGGATATCATTGTGAGAAAGTATCGTATCGCTGCCGGCACGGCCGGGGCCTTTTTCCTTTCTATCATGGCAACGAGCAATGCGAGCGCGCAGACCGCGAATTGGCCGCTCGGCTCGGAGCTGCGCGGCGCCGCCGCCCAGGTTGAATTCAACAATGGCGTTGTCAACAACGTCAACTTCAATCCGGACGGCACAGCGACCATCACGGGGCCGTCGGGCTCGACCGTGAATGCCAACTGGTTCGTGCAGGGCCAGTCGCTTTGCCTTCAGACCGGCACAGGTCGTGAATGCTGGCCGTATCAGATGGCTTTCCAAACCGGGCAGAGCATGACGCTGACCAGCGATTGTGGTTCGACCTCGCGCTGGACGGCCTTGTCGACCCAGCAGCCGCCCGTCGCGCCAAGGGCTGGCGAACGCGGCTAAACTCGCTTCGCGGCGAGATCAAGGTCCGGCTCCGACCGCCTGGTCGGGGCCGGACCTGTGCGTTTAGAGTGCAGCGAAAAACGTGCCTCATCAGCGGTTTAGGTTCGGTTCCTGATCGGGAGCCAGTTGGGCCGGTTCTGGAACGAACCAAATAGACCATCGTTCTTACCTCAAAGGGATTCCCGCCTGGCGCGGGCACGGCCGCGCCTCCGGCAGCAGCGATCCCACAGAGGAGTAGACGAAATGCTGACAGCTGGCGCCGCCTTGCCGCGCAATGTGCCTTGTCGCGTCCGATCGACGCGGTTCAATCATCTTCCCTTGTGGCGCACGGCTTTGGCCGCGGCCCTCATCACCACGGCAGCCGCTCCGGCGGCGGGCGCCGATAACCTGATGTCATCCTCTCGAGCGTCGATCGATATGATCTATGTGGATTCCGAACTCGCGCCGCAATCGGGCGGTGGCGGGGATTCGCGCGCTTCGCGTGCGGTGAGTGATCGACATCCGATCTATCGCCAATTGAGAGAGGCTCTCGCCGAATATCAGCAAGATTGGGGCGGTCTTCCCCAGGTCGAGATTTCGGACGGCCCCCCGCTTCGCAGCGGTTCTACCGGTGAACGGGTTCGGCAGCTTCGGGATCGGCTCGGTCTTTTTCCGGACGGGGCTTTTGACTCGGAGGTCGAGGAAAGGCTCAGCGCCTACCAGGCAGCGCATGGACTGCCCGTCGACGGGATCGCCGGTCGCCAGACCGTGCAGTCGCTCAATCGCGGTGCGTCTTATTACGAGGGCCTGATCCAGGCCAATCTCGAGCGCGCCCGCGCTTTGCCGGCGGTCCCTCGCGGACGTTACCTGCTCGTCGACGCTGCTGCCGCTCAATTGTGGATGTACGAAGACGGCCGCCCTGTCGATTCGATGCGGGTCATCGTCGGCAAGCCGAGCGAGCAGACACCGATGCTCGCTGCTTACGTGCGCTACGCGGTGGTGAACCCGTATTGGAACGTGCCACCGGATCTGGTGCAGCAGAGGATCGCCACCAACGTCCTCGACCGCGGTCTCGGCTACCTTCGCGAGCGGCGTTACGAAGTGCTGTCGGGATGGGACGTGAATGCCGAACCGCTCGATCCGAGCACGGTCGACTGGCGCGCCGTTGCCGACGGCAGGACTGAGGTGCGCGTTCGCCAACTGCCCGGCGACGGCAACATGATGGGCGACGTCAAGTTCATGATGTCCGACGAGCTTGGTATTTATCTCCATGACACGCCGGATCGCCAATTGTTCGATGCCGCCGACCGGCGATTGAGCTCCGGTTGTGTGCGACTGGAGGATGCCGACCGGCTGGCTCAGTGGCTGTTGGGTGACGAGGCGCGGCCAAGTTCAAGCGCGCCCGAGCAGCGCGTCGATCTTCCGGAGCCGGTGCCCGTGTTCATTACTTATCTGACGGTCGCGCCTTCGGAAGGGCGGCTCGTATTCCGCGATGACGTCTATGGCCGCGACGCCGTCAGGCTGAACGCTTTGGCCTCGAGATAGCACGAAGGCGAAGGCACGCGGCTATGTGCATCCTCCACTTCGCTGGATCGTTGAAACCTGATGTCGAAACTGACTATCCTCGGCCTAGTTCTCGGAATTGCTTGCGCCGGCTGCTCGAGTGAGGAGCCGCCGGCGCCTGACCCGGCGGCGGTCGAACAACTGCTGGTGCGCCTGGAATCGCAGCAAGGCGGTAATCTTGACCGGCTCCCTCGCAAGACCCGTCAGAAGGTCCAGCGTGCCGAGCGCCTGGTGGCGCCGCTCGAAAAGGTTCAGGCCGACAAGATCAATCCCAACTTGGCTTTGGCCTTCGTCGAGTGACTCACCCAGACGGTTGCTAGCGCGTCAGCTTCTCGCCGGCTTCCGCCTTGCGGACGAGCAATTCGGACAAGCTGAAGTCAGCGCCAAGCCGCTCCTGCTGGCGCCTCAGTCCTTCGACGATCTTGGGCAGACCTTCCGTGTCGGCCCAGAACATCGGACCGCCGCGGTAGACCGGCCATCCATAGCCATAGACCCAGACCACGTCGATGTCGGACGCGCGCTGCGCCATCCCTTCCTCGACGATCTTCGCGCCTTCGTTGACCATAGTGTAGAGCGTCCGCTCGATGATCTCCTGGTCGGAAATCTCGCGCGGCGCGATTCCCGCTTTTGACCGGAAGTCGTCGATGATCTCCTGCACCTTCGGCGAGGGGCTCGGACGGCGTTTCTCGTCATAATCGTAGAAGCCGGCGCCCTTTTTCTGTCCCCAGCGATCGATCGCGCACAAGGCGTCGCGAATATTCTCGATCCGGGCAGGATCGCGGTGCCAGCCGATATCGACCCCGGCGAGGTCTGCCATCTGGAATGGGCCCATCGGCATCCCGAATTCGACGTGGACCCGATCGATCTGTTCCGGAGTCGCGCCCTCCAGCAGCAACTGGTTCGCCTGGACCTGGCGCGGCATCAGCATCCGATTGCCGATGAAGCCGTGGCAGACGCCGGCGACGACAGCGACCTTCTTGATCCGCTTAGCCGTCTGCATGGCCGTCACCAGCGCATCGGGCGCCGTCTTCGCGCCACGAACTACCTCGAGGAGTTTCATGACGTTGGCGGGGGAGAAGAAATGCAGGCCGAGCACGTCCTGCGGACGTGAAGTGCTTGCCGCTATCTCGTCGATGTTCAGATAGGACGTGTTCGACGCGAGGATCGCGTTCGGCTTGGCGATCCTGTCGAGTTTGCCGAAAATCTCCTTCTTCACGTCCATATTCTCGAACACCGCTTCGATGATCAGGTCGCAATCGGCCAGATCATCTAGTTCCAGGGTCGGGGTAAGCAGAGCCATGGCCTGACCGACCTGCTCGCTTGTCATCCGCCCCTTGGACGCGCTCGCCTCGTAATTCTTGCGCATGACGCCGGTGCCGCGATCGAGCGCCGCTTGCTCCGCCTCGACGATCGTCACCGGAACGCTCGCCGACAGGAAGTTCATCGATATCCCGCCGCCCATGGTGCCTGCGCCGATCACGCCCACCTTGCGAATTTCCCGTGGCTTGGTGTCTTCGGGCAGTCCTTCGATCTTGGCTGCCTTGCGTTCGGCGAAGAAGAAATATTGCTGGGCCCGCGCCTGAGTGCCGCTCATCAGCTCCATGAACAAACGACGTTCGTCCTGAACGCCCTGCGCATATGGCTTGGCAACCGCCGCCTCGATTGCCCGCACATTATATTCCGGGGCGTCGAAGCCGCGGAACTTGCGCGCATTGGCTTTCCTGAATTCGTCGAAGATCGCCGGGTTGTTGCGGGCCTCGACAAGCTTCTCGTCGCGTTCGCTGGTCCGGGGGATCGGCCTCACCTCTTTCACCTCATCGGCAAAAGCAACGGCGTGCTGCTCAAGATCGCCCTCGACAAGACGGTCTACGAGACCGATGTCGAAAGCCTCTTTCGCCGAGATCGGGCTCCCGGTCGCGGCCATTTCCAGCGCCTTGCCGACACCCGCTGTGCGCGGCAGGCGCTGAGTTCCGCCGGCGCCGGGAAGAAGGCCAAGCTTCACTTCCGGAACGCCAAGCTTCGCCGAGGGGGCCGCCACCCGGTAATGACTTGCCAAGGCGACTTCGAGGCCCCCGCCAAAGGCGGTGCCGTGGATCGCCGCGACGACGGGTTTGGTGCAATTCTCGATGATGTCGACCACCATCGGCAGCATCGGCATCTGCATCGGCTTGCCGAACTCGGTGATGTCGGCGCCGGCAAAGAAGGTCTGCCCCTGACAGACGATCACCACCGCCTTCACAGCCTCGTCCGAATCGGCTTCCTCGATCGCCTTGACCAGCCCTTCGCGAACGGCATGGCCAAGCGCATTGACCGGTGGATTGTTCGAGGTGACGACCAGCACGTCGCCGTGCCTTTTGGTGGAAATCGGGCTCATTCCTTGTCTCCCTTTCGCTCAGCCGATGCCGCGACTTTACGTGAACGTCAACTGCGTCGGGCAAGCCGTCTAGAAGGACGTGCGCCCATATTCCTGACGGTAGAAAGGATGGGAGGAGGATAGGCCGCCGTCGACGACCAAAGCGTGCCCGTTGACGTAGCTGGATTCATCGGAAGCCAGGAACAGGGCGGCACTGGCGATCTCGTCGGGTTCGCCGCCGCGCTTCATGGGGTTCAGATGTCCGATCTGCTCTTCCTTGCCGGCGGCGCGAGCCATCTCGTAGAGCGGTTTGGTCATCCCTGTCTCGATCAGCCCGGGGCAGATGGCATTCACCCTCGTATTGGACCCGCACAATTGGGTCGCCGCCACCTGCACCAGCCGGATGACGCCGGCCTTGCTGGCCGAATAAGCCGGGCCGCCCGCACCTGCGCGCAGTCCTGCAACCGAAGCGGTACAGATTATCGATCCACCGCCGCGATCCTGCATTGCTGGTGCGGCATGCTTGATCGCGAGAAAGGGGCCGATCAGGTTGACCCGCAAGATCTCCTGCCAATCCTCAGGCGTCTGCTCGAAGATGGAGGCGAGACCGCCGGATATGCCGGCATTGGCGAAGAAGATGTCGAGGCCGCCGAAATGGATGTTGGCGGCGCTGACCAGGCCCTGGACGTCCTGCTCCAGCCCGGCATCGGCCGCCACCCAATAGGCATTCTCGCCGATCAGGTCCGCCGTTTCCTCAGCGCCCTTCAGATCGGCGATGACGACCTTGGCGCCTTCCGCGGCGAAGCGTCGTGCGGTGGCACGACCGATACCCGACCCCGCGCCGGTAACGATTGCTACCTTGCCCTCGAGTTTACCAGTCATCTTTTATCCCCCTCACGCTCACACCATCGCGGAGCTGTGTTTCTTCTCAAAGTCCGACGCCGATGGTGCTGCCGCCGTCGACGATGATCGCCTGACCCGTCATGAACGTCGAGGCGCGTGCGGCGAGGAAGACGGCCGCTCCCGCTATCTCCTCCGGTTCACCGATCCGCTGCATCGGCGTGTGCATCGTCACCATCTTCAGGGTGTCGGGATTCTCCCACAAGGCGCGCGCGAAGTCGGTCCGGATTAGCCCCGGTGCGATGCAATTGACGCGGACCTGGTGCGGTCCGAACTCGGCAGCGAGATTGCGGGCGAGCTGGAAATCGGCGGCTTTCGAGATATTGTAGGCGCCGATCACACCGGAGGCCTTGAGGCCGCCGATCGAGCTGACGATGATGATCGAGCCCTGCTTTCGCTCGATCATGTCCGGCGCAGCCATCTGGATCAGCCAGTGGTTGGCTATGACATTATTTTCGAGGATCTTGCGAAACTGCTCGTCGCTGATGCCGGCCATCGGCCCGTAATAAGGGTTGGACGCCGCATTGCAGACGAGGACGTCGATCTTTCCGAACTGTCGCTTCGTCTCGTCGACGAGGTTCTGAAGCTCCGCCTTCGACGAAATATTGGCGGGAACGACGATCGCCCGGCCGGACCCGTGCTTCGCATTGATGGCGTCTGCCGCTTCGGCGCAGGCGTCGCCCTTGCGCGACGAAATGACGACGTTTGCGCCCTGGTCTGCCATCGCCTCGGCAATTGCCCGCCCGATCCCGCGCGAGCTTCCAGTTATGACCGCCACCTGGCCGGTCAGATCGAACAGCGGCATTTCGTCTCCTTCACGAGTATCAGTCGAACATGATGATCGACCGGGCGCTTTCCCCGATCCGCAATTTGTCCATGGCGTCGTTTACCTCACCAAGACCGATCCGCTCCGCCACCAGACTATCTAAATCGAGCCGGCCGGCGAGGTAGAAGGCCGCCAGCCGCGGAATGTCTATTGGAAAACGGTTTGAGCCCATCAGCGAGCCCTGCAACTTCTTCTCCGCGAGCAGATCCATGGCGTGAACGCCGATCTTCTCGTTCAACGGCATCATGCCGACGATG
>DAINCA010000070.1:5976-8445 GCA_036732645.1 Allosphingosinicella sp. | reverse complement strand
CACCCGTCAGCGTCATCCCGTCGAAAGCCGGGATCCATGAACACGGCGGCAGCCGGCTAGCCACCGCCCAACGACGATGCGGGAGTTCTGGACTCCGGCTATCGCCGGAGTGAGGAATTAGGACGGCCACCGCTCCGCCCCCGTTGTGTCATCCCGGCAAAAGCCGGGATCCATGAACACGGCCCCAATCGGCAGGTCACCGGCCGACACGATGATGACGGAGTTCATGGGCCCCGGCTTTCGCCGGGGTGACGAATTAGAGTCGCGCACAAGCTTCGCTGAAACCTGTTTTCGAAAAACCGGCGCCGCTCGACGCCGCGCCGGCTGCAGGTCAGGCTGCGACCGAATAATCGATCGGTCGCGACCCGCGCGAGACGAACAGGCCGGCGCCCGTGGTCAACCGGTCGATCAGCGGCAAGGCGGTGCCGCAGAAGCCGCACTCGGCCGAGACCCGGCCGACATACCAATGCGAACGGCCACAACCGGGGCAATGATTCACTTCATTCTCGCGATAGACCACGTGATAGCCCCTGTGAGCCGGGTCATGGGGATGGTTCCTGCCCTGCTTACCAAAGATTGATCCGTGCATCTTCTTCACTCCTCTATCGCCCGAACTCTGCGACGAAATGCTCTGTTCCATAGATGAATTGAATAAGCGACGCCTGTTTCGGCACTGTGTCATTCGCGCACAGTCCGTGTTTCAAATGTTGCAGTGCGCGATCGGGCCGATTAGGTGACCAAAACGCCCTCCCGGAGACGCACTTTCCAAATGAAGTTCAGAATGTTGGCGGCCGCATTCGCGGTCATGTCGCTCGCTTCGGCAGCACCGGCGCAGCGCAATGCGCAGCCGGAATTCACCCCCGAAGCCTTCCGCGCCCACGTCGCTTTTCTCGCCGACGACATGCTCGAGGGGCGCAAGCCTGGGACTCGCGGCTACGATATCGCCGCCCGTTACGTCGCCGCTCAGTTCGAAGCCCTCGGGCTTCGGCCGGGAAATGGCGACAGCTGGTATCAGCCGGTCGAGTTCGTCCGTTATTCGGTCACCGGCATCCCGACGCTCACGGTGGCGGACGACACCTTCACGCACGGTCAAGAGGCGGTTTTCCGCCCGTCGGCGGATCGCGAGCGACTGTCGCTGAACGCCCCGATGGTCTTCGTCGGTTACGGCCTCGACATGCCTGCCCACGGTTTCTCCGATTATGACGGCCTCGACGTTCGGGGCAAGGTCGTGGTCGTGCTGAGCGGCATTCCGCAGGGGGTCGCCAGCGACGTTGCGGCCCATCTCAACGCCGACAAGCGGAACATGGCAGCGCGCCGCGGCGCGGTTGGACTGATCCAGGTCCTCAGCCCGGCCGACTCCGAGTCACTCGAATGGGGAAATTATGCGACCGCCGCAGCGGCGCGTCGCGATCACACCTGGCTGGGCACCGACGGCGTTCCGTTCGACAGCGCTCAGGGCCTGCGTTTCAACGCCACCGTCAGCCGGTCGGCGGCGGAGAAGATCTTCGCCGCTTCGCCGCGATCACTCGATGCCGTCTTCGCCGAGGCCGCGCGCGGCCGTCCGCGGGGATTCGAGCTGGGGCGGACGGTCCGGGTCGACCGGGACGCGGCCGTCGTCGAGCGTTTCTCGAGCTCAAACGTCGTCGCCGTCCTTCCCGGTTCCGATCCTGAGCTTGCTGACGAATATGTCGCGATCACCGCCCACCTCGATCACCTTGGAACGACCCCGGGGGAAGGCGATCAGATCCGCAACGGCGCGCTGGACAATGCCACCGGCATCGCGACCCTGATCGAAGTGGCACGGCAGATGGTCCAGTCCGGCCAGCGGCCGCGCCGCTCCCTGCTCCTGGCCGCCGTGACGGCCGAGGAGATGGGCCTTCTGGGCGCCGAATATCTCGCTCGTCACCCGGTCGTCGAAGGGCACATCATCTCGCTCGTCAATCTCGACATGCCCATACTCACTTACGACTTTCAGGACGTCATTGCCTTCGGTGCGGAGCACTCGACCATGGGCCCCATCGTCGCCCGGGCGGGGGCCCGAATGGGAGTGTCGCTGACTCCGGACCCGCTTCCCGAGGAAGGCCTCTTCACCCGATCGGATCATTACAAGTTCGTGCGCGAAGGCGTGCCGTCGGTATTTCTGATGACCGGCTTCGCCGGCGAGGGCCGCGAGCAGTTCACGAACTTCCTGCGCACCCATTATCACAGCACCCATGACGACCTGAACCAGCCGATCAACTGGGAAGCGGGGGCGAGGTTCGCGCGCCTCAATTACCTCATTGCGCGCGAGATCGCCGACGGGGGCCAAGCACCCTTGTGGTATTCCGAGAGCTTCTTCGGCGATCTGTTCGGCGGTCAGCAGCAACGTGCCCAGAGGCCCGCCGGATCAGGCGAGGTGACGGCTCAGGCCCAATAAGCCTCAATTCGCCAGCGCGCAGGGTCAGAGCGTTCCGGCCGCGGCTGCCGAGG
>DAINCA010000070.1:0-5966 GCA_036732645.1 Allosphingosinicella sp. | reverse complement strand
CGAGGATCTTCGGGTCGGCGTGGGGGGTCGGCTTGCAAAGAGCTTCAACCCACAGGGTTGGGCACCATGTCCGGCGCGACCGTGCGCAGCTTGTGGTCGCGAGATTTTTCCCGCAGCGCCGTCTTGAGCAGCTTGCCGGTGGCGGTGTGCGGCAGGCTGTCGACAAACAATATCTCGTCTGGAAGCCACCATTTGGCGACGTGGGCCGTCAGGTGCTCACGAATCTGCGCCGCGGAGACGTCGCATCCCGCCTTGCGCACGATCAGCAGCAATGGCCTTTCGTCCCAGCGCGGGTGACGGACGCCGATCGCCGCGGCTTCGGCAACCCCTGCGCATCCAACCGCCGCATTTTCGAGATCGACGGAGCTGATCCACTCGCCCCCTGACTTGATGACGTCCTTCGAGCGATCGGTGATCTGCATCGTCCCGTCCGGATGGAGCACCGCGACATCGCCGGTATCGAACCAGTTGTCGGGATCGGTGCAGTCCTCGTCGGCCTTGAAGTAACGCTTGATCACCCACGGTCCCCGGATCTGGAGTCGGCCGGAGCTCTGCCCGTCGCGGGGCTGATTCTCGCCGTCGTCGTTGACCACCCGCAACTCGACGCCGAACGGTACCCGGCCCTGGCGCGCGACCAGGGACACCTGTTCCTCGAAGCTGAGCTCGTCCCAATTGGCGGGCGGCGCTCCGATCGTCCCGATCGGCGACGTTTCCGTCATCCCCCAGGCATGGCCGACTCGAACGCCCATCTTCATCAGGCGCTCGATCATCGCTCGCGGCGCGGCTGATCCGCCGATCGTTACCATCTTCAGATGCTCCGGTTTTTCGCCGGTGGAATCCATATGAGCGAACAAGGCCAGCCAGACCGTCGGCACGCCAGCCGAATGGGTCACCTTCTCCTCGTTCATCAGGCGGCACAGCACCTTGCCGTCATTGACCGCCGAATAGACGAACTTGATCCCCGAAATGGCGCCCGCAAAAGGCAGACCCCAGGCCGCGGCATGGAACATCGGCACGATCGGCAAGGCGACTGCTCCGGCGGAAAGGTCGAACACCGAAGGCTGGACCTCTGCCATCGCGTGAATGACGGAGGATCGATGCTCGTACAAAACGCCCTTTGGATGTCCGGTCGTCCCCGACGTGTAACAGAGCATGCACGGCTCGCGTTCGGATCCTTCGACCCATTGATAGTCGCCGCTTTCGGCGGCGATCAAAGCCTCGAATTCGCCATTATCGAAGCAGACATAATGTTCGATGCTGGTCCATTGCGGCTTCAGCCGGTCGACCAGGGGTTGAAAGACCTTGTCGTAGAACAGCACCTTATCTTCGGCATGATTGGCAATGTAGACCAATTGCTCTTCGAACAGCCTGGGATTGATGGTGTGGATGACGCCGCCCATGCCGATCGTGCCATACCAGCTGACCAGATGGCGGCTGTGGTTCATCGCCAAGGTGGCGACTCGGTCTCCCTTCTTTAGACCAAGCCTTTCAAGAGCTTGCGCGAGCTTCCTCGAATCCCGTGCTATCCCGGCCCAGTCGGTGCGGGTGATCGTTCCGTCCGCCCAGTAGCTGACGATCTCGCGGCTCCCATGCTCGCGCTCGGCATGTTCGATCAGCCGCGGCACGCGCAGCTCGAAATCCTGCATCCGGCCAAGCATCACTGTCTCCCGCTCCTGTTGCGGGGAAGTCTATCGCCTCAGGAGACGAGCGCAAGGCGCGGTGCTTCGACCACCGAAAGGTTCACCGAAAGGACTCCGTCGATGCGTTCGAGCCGGGCCGCCAGCTCGGCATCGACGATGAAGTCGCGGCCGAGAACCAGGTCCGCTTCACCGCGGGGGAGCGGCGCCTTGAGCCGAAGCTGACCATTGCCGCCACGGGACCCCGCCACCGCCTCCGCGAGGGCGATAACGGCCGCTTCGGTTTCGGCCTCGACGATGATCTGCAGCCGGCTCCGGTGCGACAGGCTCTCGAATGACTGAAGCGACTTGATCGTCACGCGCGGCGTCTCATCGCCGGGTCGGCGATCGAGCTCGACCGTCAGCAAGGCACAGGCGCCGGCCTTGGCGGCGTTCGCGACCTGCTCGGCGATCACGTCGTCGAAGATGGTCGCTTCGAACTGGCCCGAAGCGTCGGACAATGTCGCCATCATGTAGCGGCGGCCCTTGGCCGATGTTCGCCACCTCGTGTCCTCGACCAAAGCGGCCATCACCGCCCCGCTTCGGCCGCCGTCGACCGGCGCCGGGAGCGAGGCGAGCTGGGCAAAGCTTCGGGCGCCATGCGCGTCGACCAGATGGCGGTAATTGTCGACCGGATGCGCCGAGAAGTAGAAGCCGAAGCTCTCTTTTTCCTGCGCCATTCGCTGGGCCAGGCTCCAGCTCTCGCAGGTCGGCATCCTGATCGGCACGACGTTCGCCGGCCCTTCGCCGAACAGGCCGCCCTGCCCGCTCGTTCGGGCTTCGGCGGCGCTCGACGCCGCGGCCAGGATCGTCTCTGCGGCGGCGAAGGCAGCCGAACGCTCGGCAAGGCCGTCGAACGCGCCGGCGCCGGCGAGGCTTTCGATCTGCCGCCGGTTGAGGAGGCGCGGGTCGATCCGAGCCGCGAAATCATCCAGGCTTCTGAACGGGCCGTTGGCGGCGCGTTCCTCGATGAGCTGCTCCATCGCTTTCTCACCGACGCCCTTAAGGGCGCCGAGAGCGTAACGGACCGCGAGCTCCTCGCTCCCCTTGCTCACCTCGACCGAGAATTCCGCTTCGCTCGCGTTGATCGCCGGCGGCAGGCACTCCAGCCCCATGCGCCGCATATCCTCCGCGAAGATGGCGAGCTTGTCGGTCTGCGCCATGTCGAAGCACATCGAGGCGGCATAGAATTCGTGGCGATGATGCACCTTCAGCCACGCCGTCTGATAGGCGACCAGGGCGTAAGCGGCGGCGTGACTCTTGTTGAAGCCGTAACCGGCGAACTTGTCGATCAAGTCGAACAGTTCGTTGGCCTTGGCGGCGGGGATCGCGTTGACCCGCTCGCACCCTGCGACGAAGCCGGCACGCTGGGCATCCATCTCGGCCTGGATCTTCTTGCCCATCGCGCGCCGAAGCAAATCGGCCTCGCCAAGGCTGAAGCCGGCCAACACCTTGGCCGCCTCCATCACCTGCTCCTGGTAGACGAAGATCCCGTAGGTCTCCCTGAGCACGTCCTCCAGCAAAGGATGAGGATAAGAGATCGGTTCGCGACCATTCTTGCGGGCGCCGAACATCGGGATATTGTCCATCGGCCCTGGCCGGTAGAGGGACACGAGAGCGATGATGTCACCGAAATTGTCGGGCTTCACCGCCGCGAGGGTTCGGCGCATTCCCTCCGATTCCAGCTGGAAAACGCCGACGGTCTCGCCCCGCTGGAGCAGCCGATAGACTTCGGGATCGTCCCACGGCAGGCGGTCGAAATCTACCTTGATCCCGCGCCGCTCGAGCATATCGGCAGCCTTGCGCAGGACCGACAGGGTCTTGAGGCCGAGGAAATCGAACTTAACCAATCCCGCCGCCTCGACATATTTCATGTCGAACTGGGTGACGGGCATTTCTGACCGGGGATCGCGGTAGAGGGGGACCAGCTCATCCAGCGGTCGATCGCCGATGACGACGCCCGCAGCATGGGTCGAGCTGTGTCGCGGAAGCCCCTCCAGCTTCATCGCCAGGTCGAACAATCGGCGCACCTGCGCGTCATTGCGATACTCCGCCGCCAGCTCGGACACGCCGTTCAGCGCCCGCTCCAGAGTCCACGGATCGGTCGGGTGGTTCGGAATGAGTTTCGCCAGCCGGTCGACCTGCCCGTAAGGCATCTGCAGCACCCGTCCGGTGTCCTTGAGCACCGCCCTCGCCTTCAATTTCCCGAAGGTGATGATCTGGGCGACCCGATCGGCGCCCCAGCGCTGCTGCACGTAGCGGATAACCTCGCCGCGCCGGGTTTCGCAGAAATCGATGTCGAAGTCCGGCATCGACACGCGTTCGGGGTTCAGGAACCGCTCGAACAGCAAGCCCAGGCGGATCGGGTCGAGATCGGTGATCGTCAGTGCCCAAGCGACGACCGAGCCGGCGCCGGAGCCGCGCCCCGGCCCGACCGGAATGCCCTGATCCTTTGCCCATTTGATGAAATCCGCGACGATCAGGAAGTAGCCCGGGAAACCCATTCCGGTGATGATCCCCACCTCGAAATCGAGGCGATCAAGATAGACCTGCCGCTCGCTTTCGCCGAGATTCTCATAGGCTTCGAGTCGTCTCTCGAGCCCCTCGCGAGCGTCGCGGCGAAGCTGCTCGGCTTCGGCCTCGAGATCAGGCGCAGAGCGCGGCAATATCGGCTTTCGCTTTGGGGCAGCGAAGGCGCAGCGTTGGGCGACGACGGCGCTGTTCTCGATCGCCTCCGGCAGATCGGCGAACAAGGCGCGCATGTCGGCAGCCGGCTTCATCCAGGCTTCCGGCGAGGATCGGACCCGGTCATCCCGGTCGATCTGGCTCGACTGGGCGATGCACAGCATCGCGTCGTGCGCCTTGTGGAAATGGGCATCGGCGTAAGCGGCCGGATTGGTGGCGACGATCGGCAGTTCCTGATCGAAAGCCATCTCGATCAGCCCCGCCTCGGCGGCCTGCTCGACCGGGTCGCCTCGGCGGCTCAGCTCGATATAGAGGCGGCCCGGGAACAAGGCCTTCAGGCGCTCGAGCATCGCTGCCGCTGCCTGAGCCTGGCCGGCAGCGACCAGACGCGCGAGGGCCCCCTCTCCTCCCGCGGTGAGCGCGATCAGGCCCTCGGTTCTCCCCTCGAGTGCCGCGAGGGTGACATGGGCATCCTCCTCGACTGGGCGGCCGAGATGGGCCTCGGAAACCAAAGCGCACAGATTGACGTAGCCGCGTTCGTTCTGGGCGTAGACCGCCAGCCAGTCGATGATCGGCTGATCGGGACGGGCGACCGCCAGCATCGCACCGACGATCGGCTGCACGCCCTCGCCGAGACAGGCGTCGCTGAACGCCATCACGCCATAGAGACCGTTGCGGTCGGTCACCGCCGCGGCGGGAAAATCGAGCTTGCGCGCCTGCTTGGCGATCGCCTTTGGGTCGATCGCCCCTTCAAGCATCGAATAACAGGAGAAGATTCGCAGCGGAACGTAAGGCGCGGCCATGGCCCGGTTATGGGCAGCCGAAGCAAATAAGGGAACCGGCGGCGGCCCCTTTTCCACAGCTTTGATGCCACGGCCTGATGGTTCAACGGCCGGCGGCGATATCCCTGATCTCGTCGATACGATCCTCATAGCCCTGGGCGATGCAAGCCGCGTTGGGGCAATTCTCCCGATAGCGGAGGAAGCGATCGCGCGACGCCCGCAGGCGCCGTCTCGTCGCTCCATCGGATTCGGCCAATGCCGAGTAATAGATCGAGGACATGCGGCGGTCGCGCTCGGCCAGGTCGGGGCTGGAACAGACCATGCGCTCGCTTCGGCTGCGGGCTCGAGCGCAGTTGAAGCTCGGGCTTGCGCTGGTTCGCGGCGGCGGAGCGGCGCGCGGTGGCGACGGGGGTGCCGCCTGGGCAACTTCCGGCGCGGGCTGGGCCGGCGGCGGGGCGGTCGTCGTCGGCGGCCCTGCTGTGGCAGCCTCCGGACGCGGCATGCCGCCCACCGTCGCGAGCCGGTAGATAATCGGCTCGGCACCCTCCATGTGATAGACCAGGCCGCTGCCGTCGGCCGCCGCCTGGGCGGCATATTCGATGTCGGCGGTAAGCCGGCGTTCGCCGTCGAAGGCATTTTCCGCGCCCGGCGGAAGCTCGAGGATGAAACGCCCGGTGCAGACCGTGACGTTGAGCGCCTCGTCGCGGGACTTCGCCACTGGCTGCTCCATTCGCACGACGGACGCCTCGGCGAGCGCGACAAGCGCCCGCGGATACTGGCGGCGGATTCGCGCCGCTTCGTCGAAAGCGAGCTCCTTGAGACG
>DAINCA010000069.1:0-8488 GCA_036732645.1 Allosphingosinicella sp. | reverse complement strand
ACGAAGGCCGATCGATCGGCCTTGGTCAGCACCTTTCGAATTTGAACGGTCATGGCCGCTGGGTAGCCGGTGGGTCGGCGAGGAGTCGAGTGGCCTGATAGCGGTCCGGGATCCTATTTGCGCCTGCTCGGACGAGTGACTCGACCCGCAAGCCAGAGCTGCTCACCGGCAATGAGAAGCTCGCCACTCGCGCCGATCTGTGCACGGGCCGGGCCGTTGAACATGCGCATGAATTCGGGGTGCCGCCGTCCAAGGGCGCCGGCACATTCACCGCTCGGTTCCGGCTCTGCGTCGGAAAAGAATTCGAGCGCCGAACGGCGCTGTCGCCAGATGCCGCCGATCCGGCCGCACCCCGTCACGATCTGAAAGCGCCCAGGAGTGAGCTCAAGTCGAGTCACCGGCTCGCTGTAGTGATTCTGGAGAGCGACGCCGCCGATCATCGTCAACTCGGCCTCAAGCGGCTCGCCGGACCATGAACGTCCTTCGGGAGCCCATTCCGTTTCGCCATCGCGACGGAGACGCAGGCTGCCGACCTCGCTCAATATTTCGATCTCTGCGGCGCCGGACGAAGCCAAGCGTGGACCGGAGACAAGAATTCTCGCCACGAGTTCCTCCTGTGCCGCAACGGGTCCGACGCAGGCCATCTCGGTCTGCATGGGGGGCGCGGAAAAGAAGCGCCGTGAATGGGCGAGGTAGTAACCCTGCATCGAATTGCAGCCGGCGGAGCCGCTGTAACCCGTCGCTCCAAAGGCCAGTCGCGATCCGGCATTGGCGATCGGCGGCTGGCCGTCGATCGCCGTGATCCGCCAGTTGCCGGACAGCAAAGGAGAACCGTCTGAAAGCGCGTTTCTGGGCCGCTCGCCCACCACCCAGTGGCCGCCGCCGCCAAGAAGGAATTCGCCGTTCGGACCAGTGGCAAATCGGGGCCGAGCCAGGAGCAATTCGACGATCGCCGAATCGATTCCAGCTTCGGCTGCAGCACAATCGGCAGCGGGATCCATTGCCGTCGCGACGACCATGCCCCCGACCTGCCGCCAGCGCCCGCCACGCCGATCGCAAGGTCCCGTCAGCGTCCAGTCATCCGCCTCGAAAGTCAGCGTCCATTGCCGGTTTCCAGGAAGACGTCGTCCATCGACTTCGCTTATCGTCCAGGTCGTCCCGGCAAGGATTTGCGTTCCCGTCCAGGGCGCGCCAGGAGACGTCGCGACAGTATCGCGCCGAAGGCGCATCGAATGCTGGCGATCGACCAAAGTGAGTGACCCGTCCGGGCCAAGCGATAGACGCGGTGCTCCGGTCAACAATCCTATGATCGCCGACTCCTGAGCAGAGAGGTTGCCGCAGCCGATCGCCGTCTGCATAGCCGGACCGGCATAATATCGGCCGCCATGAAGCACGCCGAGGCCGCCGAACGCGTTGCAGCCGGTATTTCCGCCATAATTGCCGGCGGAGAAAACGACATAAGGCGTGCGCTCGCCGGGATGATCTTCGGCGAGCATATTGAGGGTTCGGCCGTCCAGCTCGACGATCCGCCAGCGACCATGAAGGTCCGCCTCACCAAGCTGCTCCGATGCCTCCGCTGCGGGGACATCAGGGGCCTGGGATGTCATCGCCGAAGGTGCGCAGGCGGCGAAGGCCAGCAGGCCCAAGGCGAGGAATAAGCGGCAGCGCATGAAGCCGGCCTAGGGCCGGCGAAGTGAACGGTTATTGTACGCCGATCGGTCCGGCGTCAGCGCCGCGCGCCGTCCCTCTGGCGGGGGTGGCCGGTTGCGACACCTCCGCTCAACTGGGCGACGTAGGGATAGTCCTTCGCCACCTCGGGTGTGTAACCGAGATTGAAGACGGTGGGGCTCTTCTTGGGGCGGTCCGGGCGGTCGTAATAGGTCGAGAAGACCTTGTCCCAGAAGAAGGTCGTAATCCCGTAATTGCCATTCTCGTCATGGAAATGATGCGCCAGATGGCGCTTCTTCATCTCCGCCATCGCCTTGTGCTTGGGCTTATAGGCCAGATGCTGAATGCAATGGACGAATTCGTAGAAGCAGGTCGTCAGCAGGCCGGTCGCGAAAGCGATCGCAGCAGTGCCCAATGCGGCCTGGGGACCCCAGAAGCTGCCGATCGCATAGCCGAACGGAATGACGCCAATGGCGATCGTCGGAAGAGTCGTGTGGAGGGCTCCGAACAGGACCTCGAGGTGGTTTGGATCCTGGTGGTGATCGTAATGGATTCGCTTCCAGGTGCCGGCGAGCCACTTGTGCCGCCACATCCAGCGGCTGTGCAGGACGTAACGGTGAAGCAAATACCAGAACAACGGATAGACCAGGCTCGCCGCCGCCACGCTGATCAAGGTCGCCGCCAGCGGCGCCGGACGCCAGGCATAAAAGCCGATCGCCGCCACGCTCAGCACAAGATAGGCGATTATCGCCGGATACTGGAAATAGGCGATCACAAGCTGCCGGAACGTCATCTTGTCGAGATGATGCTCCCGCTGCCAGAAAGACGGGCGCAGGTTTGACCGGCTGGAGGTCTGGGCGAATTTCAAGGCTTCGATCCTGTAGCTCGGGCGCCAACGGGGGCGCAGGGCGAACGGCTGTACGAACTGATATGTGAGCCCGTCATGAATTTGCAATAAGGCGGATTTGCGGCCTTTTGGCGGATCAGGCGCCGAACCTAGGTCCCCTCTCGCTCCCGGATGATCCGGTTCGCAAGCTCCCAATCCTGCATCCGATCGACGTCGATCGGCCCCTCCGCGAAGGGAATGAGAACGGGCGCAGTGCGCACGCCAACCGTCCGCGAGAGCGCCTTCAGCACGGTCCGAAGGGTGAATAACCGGCTCTTGTAGAGCAGGAAGGCGAAAAGGCCGAAGGCGCCGATGAGGCGGCGCGGCTTCTTTCCGAACTGGCCGCCTGTGTTGAACACTCGTGGCGCTTCCAGCGCCTTTGGCGTCAGCAAGGCGTAGATGTTGCAACTCGAAAAGGCGCCGTCGCGGAATCGGTGGAAGGCGCGATTTCCTTCTGGGTATTTGGCAAGGATATATTCGGCCGGAGTCAGGCCGAGCGCGCCATCCTCCTTCAAGCCATCAAGCGCGTCGCAGAAGTAACGCACCAGCTCCGGCGTGTGCAGCGCATTGTCCCCAGTAGTGATGATCAAGGGCAGTAGATCGGGCGTCGCGATCGCGGAAACGCTGCTGCCAATATTGTCGCGGCTGGCGACATATTCGATCGTCTCGGCACCGGGTAAATCGGCAAGGATCGCCTTCGCCTCGGTAATACTCTCCTGCTCGATCGCGATGATCGTGCGCCCAATTCGTCCGCTCGCCATGACGGCGGCAACGACGCGGCGGAGCATAGGCTGCCCCGCAATGTCGATGAAGCATTTGTGACTGACCCCACCGGCCTGCGCCAGTGGATCGAGATTGCCGCGGCTGGCGGCAAGCACCAGGCCGGTGAAAGGACCGTCCCCCATCACGCCCCTCTAGACGCAGGCTTCAGGATTAGGAAGGGAAGGGGCCCGCCAAAAGCTCCATGATCGGCTTAATTGACGGGGAATGTGGCATTTCTGCAAGGGCTTGGCGAAGCGCCTCAAGCTTTGCCGATTGCAGCAGACCTTGTCCGCAACCTTCAAATTTGGCCCAATATTGATCGAGCGTGAAGGGCGCGGCGAGGCTGCCAGCAGGCATCCTGACCTCGGTCTCGAACTGGCGGCCGTCGCTCAGTCTGACCTGAACCCGGGTAGGGAACTCGCCCTCCGCCTTGTTCACTGGATGGCGATGAATTTTCGGATAGAGGTTTCGGACATTCGCGTCGCCGACCGCGTCGTCCGTAAAATCCGAAAGGGTGCAATTGCCGCTAAGCAAGGCGACGGCGATTCCATATTCGAGTGAGAACTTGGCCTGGAGCGCATCGCTCGGACTCTCATACATCAGATTGTTCAGGTGGGAGACCGGCGCCCAGACATGGATCTCTTCGACTTGATCCGCTGAGAAACCATGATGGTCCTTCAGCTCCAGGATCGCGTCCATCGACCGGTGAGCGCTTCCGCAATTGGGAAACCTCTTCACTCTGAACCCGCTTGAAAGGATCAGCAGGGGATCGCCGATATTTTCGGTTTCGAAGCGCAGATTCTGGCCGTGCTCGACATGGGTGAGACCGTCGCGCAATTGCTCGTAATCGGGACCGACCATGAGTCGGTTCATTCCGGTTGGTCCATCGAGCGTGTCGAGTCCCGCGTCGATCCCGGCATTGGCGAGGCTGGCGGCAAGGACCCCGGCTTTGGCCGCCAGGCCGGCGTGGAGCGGCTTCGTCATGGTACCGAACTGCGACATGAAGCCGCCGGCCATGCTGGTCGCGATCGAGACGGCGAACGCGGCCTGCCGGGCGTCGAGCTTCAGCAGCCGGGCGCAGGCGGCGGCAGCGCCGATCGCCCCGACGGTGCCGGTCGCGTGCCAGCCGCGGTTCCGGTGCGGCGGGTTCACGCCCTGGCCGATCCGACCGAGGATCTGAAGTCCTGCGATATAGGCGTCGAGACATTGGCGCCCCGAGGACTGCTCCTGCTCGGCAAGCGCGAGGATCGCCGGCGCCAGAACGGCCGTAGCGTGCGCCTTGGCGGGGTCGAAATTATCGTCGAAATCGAGGGCGTGAGCGGCCGTCCCGTTGACCAGAGCCGCCCATGGCGCAGGTAGACTTGCCCCACGACCCACGACGGTCGCCGATCCGCTGCCCCAATTGCGTGTGGCCTCGAAGACGCGGCGGGTGGCGGGTTCGACGGCGCCGGGGATAGTGACGGCGATGACGTCGATGAACTGACGGTGGGCGGACTCCAGCGCCGCTTCTGGCCATTCGCCGGTCGTCTCGGCCAGCCAGCCACCATAAGCGAGGACGGGATTCGACGGCATCGGGATAGACTAGACCAAGCGGAGTCGGCGCGACAGACCGCCGAGAGCCAGCCGGTCCTCACGAGTTAGCCCGTAGCGCAACGTGAACCAGCTGGTGACCACCCAAATGATCATGTTCGATAGGAAACGGACCGGTCCGCCCGTCAGATATTCGACGAGGGCCATGGCCCCGACGCCGATCATGGCGATCGCCAACGCCTGAAAGAGCTTGCGGCCAAAAGGCCAAAGACCGTCGCTGATTCGAAGCTCGATGGCAGCCGCATAAGTAGAGACGATGATCGCCAGCGCCACGGCGATTGCCATTCCCAACGCGCCCTGGGTCGGAGTCAGCCACAAAGCGAGCCCAAGCCAAAGCGCCACCGCGAGAAAGCTGTTGAGCAGTGGGAGCGCCCGATGACCGATCATCTCGACGATCGTCCCGGCGGGCCCGACGATCGCCTCGAGGGCGCGGGCGGTTGACAGGATGACGAGGATGGGCAGCGCCGCCTGTGCTTCCCGCCGGTAGACGCTCAGCACGTCGGGGCCAGTGAAGATCATCAGGCCGGCCAGTGGAACGACCAAGGCGGTCGAGACACGGCTTGCGAAATGGTAAAGTGGCGCGATCTCGCGGCGATCGGAATGGGCCTGAGCCGAAGACAAAGGCGCAAGCACATATTGGAAGGACTGGCGCACGATATAAGGAACGGTCGAAAGCTTTCGTCCGACCTCGAACAGGCCTGCGGCGGATGCCCCAGCCACACCGGGAAGCATGAAGTTGATCGCCAGCGGCGGCGCGTCGATCAGCATCCGCCGAGCGAGATTGGCCGGCAGGAGGGCGATACCGGATCCGACCAGCTCTCGTGTTGCCGGCCAACGCAGTGGCGCCCTCACCATGAGGCGAAGATCGTAATAACGAGCGAGCAAAGGCACGCACAGCAAAGCGACGAGGAAAAGCGAGCTTAGATGGGCGATCATCAAACCCTCGCTGCCGAAACCCAGGAAGAAGAATCCCAGAGCGAACAACAAACGGGCTAATTGCTCCCACAATATCCGGATCCGGATCTCGGGCCCAAAGGCACGGCGCGCACGCGCCGCCGATGTCGCCACTTCGATGAAGGTCCACAAGGGCAAAGCCCAGACGAACAAGGTGATCGCTGCGGGCAGTCTGGACCGGTCTTCGGGTGCGGCGGAAAAGAAGTTGGCCACGGTTTCGGCGTTGAGCGCGACCAACAAGGCAACGAGTAACGAGGGGAGGATGGTGATCAGCAATGCCAGCTTCACCGCTCCATGAACTTCCGATTCCTCGGAGCGGGTTGGGACGATCCTTTGAAGTGCGCTCGTCATCGACAGATCGAGCAGGTTCGTCAGCAGGTTGATAGCGCCCCACAGCACGACATAGATGCCGTAAGCGGCAAGGCCGAACATCCAGATATAAAGCGGCTGAGCCAGCGCCTCGATGAACGCACCGGCGCGAGACAGACCCGCCAGGCCGGCGCCGCGTGCCACCTCGTCGCGGGTGACTGCGGGACCGACCCCGTCGACCGGCTCGCTCACTCCTCGGTCCGGACCAAGACGGCTTCACCGACGAGAAGGAACAAGAGGAACGGCCCCCACGCGGCGAGGAAGGGAGGGTAGGCGCCGAAATTCCCCATCGCCAAGGCGAAATTGTCGGCGACGAAGTAAGCGAATCCCAGAGCCATCCCGATCACAGCGCGCATGAACAACGCGCCCGATCGGGCGATTCCGAAGGCGGCGACGGCAGCGAGCAACGGCATCAGGACGGTTGAAAGCGGTCCGGAAATCTTGTGCCACAGATTGGCGGTAAGTGCGGCGACCGGCCGATCGGCCTGCTCGAGCTGGTCGATCGTCTTACGCAGCTCCCAGAAATCCTGCTCGTTCGGGTTGACCTTGGCGAGCGTGAACTGCTCCGGCTTGATGTCCTCGTGCACGACGACGGAATCCATCATCGCCAATCGCCCGGTATCGACGCTGAATATGCGAACCCCGCTGAGCTCCCAGCCCGCCGCTATCCGACGACCGGTCCGAGCCTCCATCATCTGCCGCAGGGTGCCACCCGCGCGGTCATAGATTTCCACCCCTTCGAGACGCAGGTTCGCGCCGCTCCCGATCACTCGGTGGACATGGACGAGGTCATCGCCGTGTCGAAGCCAGACATCGTCCTGAACCCCGGTTCGCGGCGGGATCTCACCATATTCGACGGCTTCCCAGGCACCCAAGGCGGCGTTGGCGCGGGTCACGACTCTCTCGTTGAAGGCAAAATGAACTGCGGCAACCGCAATTCCCGCCAGAATCAGGGGCGCGATAATCTGATGGGCGGAAATTCCCGCCGCCTTCATCGTGATGATTTCGCTGTGCTGATTGAGGGTCGCCAAAGTGATCAAGGTCCCGAGCAGGACAGAAAACGGAAGGAAGCGGGCGATGAGCTGGGGAACTCGAAGTCCGACATAGCGCCACAATTCGGCATCGCCATTGCCCGGCTGGGCGAGGATGTCGCCTGAATTGCCGAGCAGGTCGAGAGTCATCAGGATCAGAACCAAAGCGAACAGAACCGCGAAGCTGCGGGTCAGGAACAGGCGCATCATGTAGCGCGCGACCTGTCGCGACGGAAAGAATTGAAGGTTCATCATGACGCGGCCGGCAAGGTCCGACGGCGGCGGAAGATCCGGCCGACCTGCTTCGCGACCCGATCGAACAGGCGCTCCAGAGCGCCGATCGGCTGCCCGCCGGGTTTCTGGGCGAGGGTCCAGTACATCCAGAAGATCAGACTCGCGAAGAGGAGAAAGGGAATCCAGAGCGCGATCAACGGGTCGACGCGGCCGAGCGCGCCCATCTGCTCAGCATATTGATTCACCTTGTGGTAGGTGACGACCAGGACGATCGAAAGGAAGATGCCGAGCCCCGAGCTGCTGCGCTTCGGCGGCACCGCCAGCGCCACCGCCAGCAACGGCAAGAGCAGCATCATCACCACCTCGACCAGCCGGAAATGGAAATTGGCGCGGGTAGCGTTGCGTCGTTCCTCGGGTGTTCGACGATCGCTTCCGATCCGCACCAGTTCCGCGAGGTTGAGTTCCTCGGCGCTGTTGCCGCGGCGCCGAAAGGCCTCGATCGAAGGCAGACTGATTGGCAAATCGTGCTGGACGAAACTCAGGACCCGTGGCGTCTGGTAGCTCGGCGCATCATGGACCAGGCGTCCGTTGCGGAGCCGGAAGAGGATCGTGTCGGGATCGTCCGTCGCCAGAAAGCTGCCGCGCTCGGCGGATACCGCGACCATTCGCCCGCTCCGGCTCTCGGTTCGAAGAAAGACACCGTGGAGGTCGGTGCCCTCGTTCTCGCTTCGCTCGACCCGCAGAGTGATCCCTCTGCCAAGGTCGGTGAACTCGCCGACCTTGATCGAAGCGCCCAGCGCGCCGGAGCGAAGCTCGAAGCGCAAACCTTCATAGGCATATTGCGCGCGCGGCTGGACGAAGCCGATGATGATCAGGTTCGCGGCCAGCAAGAGTGCCGTAAAGAGATAAGGGACGACGAGCAGGCGACCATAACCCAAACCGACCGACCGCAAAGCGTCCAGCTCCGATGACAGAGCGAGCCGGCGAAATGCCA
>DAINCA010000068.1:0-8495 GCA_036732645.1 Allosphingosinicella sp. | reverse complement strand
TCCGCCTGATGGGCTTCGGTCATAGGGTCTACAAGAATTACGATCCGCGCGCGAAGGTCATGCAGAAGACGGCCGAGGCCGTGCTCAAGGAACTGGGCGTCGACGACCCGGTGTTCGACGTCGCCCGCGAGCTCGAGCAGATCGCCCTCAAGGACGATTATTTCATCGAGAAGAAGCTTTATCCCAACGTCGATTTCTATTCCGGCGTGATCCTTTCGGCGATCGGCTTCCCGACCGACATGTTCACGGCCTTGTTCGCGCTGGCGCGGACTGTCGGATGGGTCGCTCAGTGGAACGAGATGATTTCGGATCCCGAGCAGAAAATCGGCCGGCCGAGGCAGCTTTATACCGGCGCCGCCCAGAGGGACTACATACCCGTCGATCGGCGCTGACGGTCAGTCGAGAGCGCGCTTGAGGGCTCGCAGCACGCGGAGCGAGTCACAGACTTCGTCGAACATCCGCCGGACCCTCTCTTCGCCGCCGAGCGAGCGGAACATGCTGCCGGCTTCGAACCTGTTCTTTCCCCAGGCGGCGACCAGAATATCCTCCGGGCCGACATAAGCAAAAACCCGGCCCTTTTCGCGCAGCTTGAGCAGCTCGCGACGAGCCTCGGTGCCGATCATCCCGAGCGCTTCCGATTTATGGGTCGCATAGACTTCGAACCGGCTTTCGAAAGGCTGGTCACTTTCGAATTTCACACGTTCCATGTTGCTGGCCGGCTTGAAGAAATTGAACAGCCCACGGTCCGGGACGATGGCGACCGTGCCGCCGCCGCGCGACCGGCGCTGAAAGGCGTAGACCTGGCCAGTAAAGACTGTCTCCGTATTCTTGCCGGCTCTTCGGCTCAGGCAAGCTTCGTAGATCGCGTAACGTTTTCCGCTCTCGTCGATGCCGTGGAAAAGATCGGTGAAGGTCTGGCTGGACAGCCAGTTGCCGAACAAGGTGTTGCGCGCGTCCGGATAGACCGGGGGGTCGAAGCCATCCGGGAGATATTCCATGCCGCCAATTCGCACGAGCGTCTCGAGGACCGGATGCTTCAACTGTTGGCTTGCCCGGGAAAGCGGAAGGAGGGCCAGGACTATCCCGCCGACCAGGACGATCAGGCCCAGGGCCCACGCGACCAGTGTCCAGCCGGAATATGTCAGTGAGATGATGATCGCCGAGGCGAGGACGATGCCGCCAACGAGGTAGCGCCAGAAGGTGCCAACCGCGGCCTTGCGCCTGTCTTCGAGCGTAATGATCTGCTCGCGGACGGCACCGGTCCGGCAGAGATCCCTGAAATGATCCGCAGTGAACTCGATCATCGGCCCCTCCCCGGTCGAAACGGAGATTGGGACTCGTGCCGGGGCTTGTCCAGACTAGGCCGGATCGAGGTTCCTCAGCGGCAGGGTGAAGGTGAATCGCGCGCCCTGTCCCGGGGCGCTGTCGACCGACAGATCACCGCCCATCGACCGAGCAAGACGTCTTGCGATGTACAGGCCAAGCCCGGTTCCGCCCGGCTCGCCGGGATCCACCCTTTCGAACTTGCCGAATATGCGTTCATGATCTTCGGGCGCGACGCCCTTGCCCTGGTCGGCGACGATAATGGCCGCGAGGTCGCTTTCTCGTTCAGTGCGGATCCAGACCTGACCACCGACCGGCGTGTAGCGGATCGCGTTGGTCAGCAGGTTCATCAGCACCTGCAGAGTCCGGGTATAATCGCCTGTTGCCGGCAGGCTTTCATCAAGCCCGGGGCCGTCGATCCGCACGTCGCGGTCAGACGCTCGGACCGAAAGCAGCCCGGCTGCTCGGCGCGCCACATCGGCCAGATCGATTGCTTCGGCATCCGGGGCGAAATCCGGCCGCTCGATCGCCTGCAGGTCGACGAGATCGTCGATCAGCGACAGCAAGTGACGGCCGGCGGCCGCGATGTCCGCGGCATAAGCTGTATAATCACGGCGGAGCGGGCCGTCGGGCTGGCCGCGGAGCCGTTCGGCATGATCGATGATCTGATTGAGCGGCGTGCGCAGCGCCTGGTCGAGACGCTCGCCGAATGCCGAGCTTTCGACAGCCGCGGGAGCAGACGCGGCCACCGTCAGCGGCCCCGTCAGGCTCGTGGCGGACCCGCGAAAACCGGCAAAACGTCCCATCCCGTCGATCAGCGGGAGCCCCGACAACAGATATCGGCCCTTGCGACCGGCTCGAAGCTCGGCGACCTGTCCCTCGAAACGCTGATGTTCGGCCATCGCCGAAAGGATCGGCAACGAGCCGTCGTCGCTCTCGCGAAAGCGGAACAATTGGGTCAGCTTGCGGCCAACCAGATCGGTCGGCGCTCGGCCGATCGCCGCTGCCGCACCGGCCGAAAGCGACGTGATCCTCAGACCGTCGTCGGTTTCCCAGATCCAGTCGGCCGAAGCGCGGAGGAAGTCGCTGTCACGCTCCGATGGAGCCGACGGCGGGAAATGGGTCGCCGGCCGTCCCGCCCAGCCGGTGATCGACAATGCGACCTCCTGCCCCTGCGGCTCGGCACGCACCCAGAGGTCGACGTCGCGATCCCCGTCGGCGGCAATAGCGGCGCGAGAGACGGTGATATTGAGGCGTTGGGCGAGACGCGCGAGCGCGGCGATTTGCGGGACCGAGAGGGTTCCACCGGTGCGGCCGCCGGCGCGTTCATTGAGCGCGGCCAGCGGTGGATCGGCCGCGATCAGGCGACCCTCACCGTCGACTCGGCCGTTGACAGGCCGATCCGGAATTTCGGACGCCATGTTCACGCGGCCTCGGCCGAGGGTCGCGATCGGGTCGAGATACGGGCGACGCTGGCGCGATAACTGGGATGCGCCTGCCACAGCCGCAACACGTCGCGCGCCGCCAATTCGTCGACCGTGTCGTAGAGCTCGAGCTGCGCGGCGACGGCATCGCCTTCGACCCCGGTGATGAAGGGCCCATGCTCGTTGAGTGCGAGCAGGATCGCCGCCGCTTCCTCGCGACTTATTCCGGCGGCGCGAAGCAGAACAGCGGGACCGCGGCCGCGCGAATCCGAAAGCAGCTCCCAGGCCGCGACATGGTCGAGCGCGCACAGGACGGAAAGACCGGCGATGAAGAACGGGAGCACACCCTCAGACGCGATCATCGCAAGCGCGGGGCCGTCGAGACGACCCTCGCGGTAGAGCCGCTGGGCCAGCCGGATCGCCTGTGACTCGAGGCTTTCCCCTTCGTCATAGCCGGCGATCAGCGAGGTTGCGGCCTCCTCCACGCCCGCGTCGACGGAGCGCACGGCGTGCTGCTGTGAAATATACTGGCGCAGCGCAGCCGCGACCATCCAGACCAGTTTGTGCTGGAGTTCGGCGGGGAGCTCGATCTGGCCGACAGCATCGTCCTCGAACCGGTCGAAGCGTCGACTTCGTGCAATCACCACCGCCATCGCTTCGGCAGCGATCCCCTCGTCTGGATCGCGGACGAGCTCGAACAGGAAATTCTCACGCCTTCCGGCCGACTTCTTCCAGAAACGGTGCTCCTCGACCCGGCGAACCAGGATGTTGCTGATCTCGGCATCGCGCAGAACCTGCGCCCGCTCGAGGATCGGCAGCGCGATCGCGACATGTGCCGAGGAGAGTGCGGCGTGAAGCGCCTCATGGTCCTGGAACGTGACCGCGAGGCGCGATCGAAGTTCGTCCTCAATTCCGCTCACGATCCGGCCGAGCAGCCTCGCCGCCGTAAGCCGCTGCCATTCCGTCAGCCGAGCAGCATCAGGCAGAAGCAGATCGGTCGCCGCCACGGCGAACCGCTCGCGCGCGGCCGCAAGCAACAGCCGCGCTGTGTCGCTCTGCCCGTCACGCGGATTCATGCCCGATTGCGCCATTGCCGCCCCATAGCGCGAGCAGGGTTAAACTGCCTTTAATCCTGACTCGTCGTTCGGACGGCGTGATTTTCGCGCTGAGCCCAGAAGAACGACCCCGCCGCGTAAGCCGCCAGGAAGGCCAAACCCGCGTGCCAGACCCCGAAAATTGCGAAGGGCAGCATCAACCAGGCCATCCCGCGACGCTCGGCCAACCAGAGCGCGAAGCGGACTTTGTGGCCCTCCATCTCGACTCTGAGTGCGATCAGGAATGCCAGAGCGACGAAGGCCAGCAGGATCATCCCCCAACCGCGGGTGGCGGCCAGCGCCGAAGCCATTGCGACCAGCGCCGCGGCGGCAAAGAACGGAAGCAGATAAGCCCACCAGCTGTGGCGGACATCGTCCTGCATCCTCAGCTTCGCGAGACGAAGCGACGCCCCGTCCAGTGGGGTGGCGAGCAGCAACTTGAACAGTCCTGTCCAGAGCCACCCGTAGAGAAAGGCAGCGGCGGCGAGGCCGGTCAGAAGAGCGGAACCGAGACCGATCAGCTGTGGTCCGGCGGGACTGGAAATGGCCAATGCGGTGATCGAGCGCTCGACGGGAGCGAGGATCCGGCCGGCCCAACCCGCTGCCGCGGGAGACGCACCGGCGAGAATTCTGCTCTCGAGCTCCGCCAGGTCGCTGTGCCGATCGAGGATCGCGACCGGCCCCTCCGCCGGCACGTGTCGGGCACCGCCCTGAAGTGCCCGCCGTAACAAGGTCGACTGAAGATCCCAGTCGCGGAGCATGCCTGCAGTATCGCGCAGAAGGGCGCCGCTGATCGCCGCCAGCCCAGCCCACCGCGTGGACCCATCGATGCGTTCGTAAATCTCCCCATAGCCGCCATCCGGAACGGTCAGCACCATTTCGCCTTCGGCTTCGGCAAGGCTTCTCAGTTGATCCGTATCGGTGACCGCACCGTCCGCGACGAGGAGCAATCGGTCGAACGGATCGATTGCTTCTGCGGCTTCCTCGGCGCTCCGGGCAACGACCACGGGCAATCGATCCCGCCGAAGTCGTTCCAGCGCGGATCCGAGCGCCGGCGGCACGCGCTCGACGATGATAACGATGGGATTGGCGCCAGCCGAAGCCGCGACACGCGCCTGGCGCTCGACCAGAGTCCGACCGGCGAGCGGAAGCGTCGCACGAAGCGCTCCCGGCTCACCCGATTCGTGATAGGCCGCGATCAACGCTGCCAGCGACAAACTCATCCCCTCCGCATCAGCAGCGGACGGTAGTCGTCCGACGCCCGCGTTGCAAAGCGGTTCGGCTCGACGTCCGGTCTAGCGAGCGAACTCGTCGAGCGCTGCGCCGATCCGTCGCAGAATGACGGGGTCGCTGGGCGCCCCTTCCAGGGCCTCTTGGGCAAGGTTCGCGAGGCCGGTTACGCCGAAGCTCGCCGCGACGCTTTTCAGTCGCGAGGAAGCGATGATCCAGTTCGCGTCACAGCGGGCTCTTTCCATCAAATCGAGCTGCCGGGCAGCGCTCTCGAGAAACGCGACTCGAAGCTCCACCATGAGGTCGCTGTCGGCGCCGACGGCGGCGGCCAGGGACGCGTTCAGGGTTCCGGGATCATAGGCCATAACGGGGCTCTTATGCGACACGTCGTTAACGCGCCGTTCCATCTCCGCTTGAAGGTGATACACTGCCCGAATGAGCATGGGGGTCGAGCGCGCCGAGGCGCATCCGCAGGGCGAGGTCGAATGGGCGGGGGAAAGCTGGGAAGCCGGCGCCGCCCAAGAGCAGCCTTATTTCCAATCGGTCGATATCGAAGAAGCGCCGAAACGGTCAGTATGGCCCAGGATTTTCGCTGGGCTGCTGATATTCGCCGCTCTGGCCTGGCTCGCCGCGGTCGTCCTCGCCAGCACTCGGGCCGCGCCACCGCCGGATCTCGCCGCCTGGCTCAATTGGGCCGCCAACATGAGCGCGCCACTTATTCTCATTGGACTTGCCTGGCTGATCTTCGGGCGAAGCTCACGTCGCGAAAGCGAGCTCTACACTCGGGCTGTCGTCGACATGCGGCGCGAGACCGAGACCCTCGAATCGGTGCTCGCCGCCGTCGCCCGGCGAGTCGAGGAGAATCGCAACCGGGTCACGGAGGAAGCGGCCCGTCTAATGACGCTTGGCGAGGAAGCTTCCGACCGGCTTGGCCGAGTGACCCACTATCTCGCCCGCGAATCGGCAGAACTCGAACGCCGGGCCCAGGCGCTCGATTCGGCCGCTGGAAGCGCACGCCTCGATGTCGGCGTATTGTTGAGCGATTTGCCGCGAGTGGAAGCCCAGGCACGGGAAGCCGCCGAAGCCATAAAGGCCGCGGGACTCGGGGCTCACGAACAGGCCGCGGTGCTCGAAGGCCAGCTCGCTGTACTGAGCGCCAAGAGCCGCGAGGCCGACGAGGTCGTCGGCGGCACGGCCCAGCGCCTCGGCGCCCAGATCGCCCGAATCGAAAGCGGCGCCGGTGCTGTCGCCGAGCGCATGGATCAGGTCGCGGCCCAGATGAACGCGGCCGTCGATGGAGCTATGGCTCGCGCGTCCCATTCGGTCGACCAGGCGCGTGTCAGCCTCGAAGTCCAGGGACAGACGATGCTGGCGATGATCGAGCAGAGCCGATCCGCCTTCGACAGCGCGGGCGCCGAATCGACTCGGCAGATGGCCGAGCGTCTCGAGCTGGTCGGTGGCCGGGTAGAAAATCTGGCACAGCGCCTGGCCGAGCAGGAAATTGCGAGCCAAGGCCTGGTCGAGCGCCTGACCGGACTGCTCACGTCGGTGGACGAGCAACTGACGGCGGTCGGTCAAAGCGGGGATTCGCAGGGCGAACGGCTCGGCCAGTCGCTGTCGCAGCTTCGCGACGTCGCCGCGCGGCTGCATGAAGAGATCCAGCAAGGTGACGGACTAGCCGGGGAGCTCGTCGACCGGACCCAGCAGATATCCGGGGCGGCCTCCGCGCTCGCGGCCCAGATGCGCGGTGAAGTGGCCGCCGCTTTGGCCCTGGTGACTTCCGAGGCGGAGCGGACGAATGCCGCCGCGGAATCGATCATTCCGTCGGTCGAGAACATTCAGGCCGCGGCGGCGCTTGCGGCCGAATCGATGACGACAAGCGAGGAAAGTCTCGACCGCCAGCAACAGGCGCTCGGAGTGCTGCTCGCGACACTTCACGACGGCGTTCGCGAGGCGAACGAGAAACTTCACGCGCTGGGCGCAGCAATCGGCGAAACCGAATCGGGTGCGTCTCAACTCGCCAAGGAAACGGGTCCGGAGCTGATCGACGCTTTGGTCCGCGTTCGCGAGGCCGCCAACCAGGCCGCCAGTCATGCCCGCGAGGCGATCGGCGCCGTCATCCCCGAAAGCGTCGAGGCTTTGGTCTCTGCCAGCCGTGAAGCGGTGGGACGGGGGATCACGGACCCGGTCAGGGATGAGATCGAAGAAATCGGCACGGCCGCTCAGCAGGCGGTGACGGTCGCTCGCCAGGCGAGCGAACGGCTAACCCGGCAATTGCTGGCGATCGGCGAGACGGCGGCGACGATCGAGGCGCGGATCGAGGAAGACCGTTCCGCTCGCGAGGAGAAGGAGGCCGAGAATCTGACGCGCCGAGTGGCGCTGCTGATGGAGGCGATCAACTCGACCTCGGTCGACCTCAACAAGGTCCTTTCCAACGAGGTGGCCGACAATGCCTGGGCCGCCTATCTCAAGGGCGATCGCGGCGTGTTCACCCGCCGCGCGGTTCGTTTGCTGGAATCGGGCGAAGCCCGCGAAATTCAGCGCCAATATGAGCGCGAGCCGGACTTTCGCGAGCAGGTCAACCGCTACGTCCACGATTTCGAGGCCATGCTTCGGCGTGTTCTTGCCGACCGTGAGGGAACGACAATGGGTGTCACCCTGCTCTCGTCGGACATGGGCAAGCTCTACGTCGCCCTCGCTCAGGCGATCGACCGGCTCCGCAACTGATCGTCGGCTTGAGCTGACCGGGGCTCAATGCGCCCAGTCCAGATCCTCCGCACTGATCCAGCCGAACAGATAATTGGCATAGAACAAGCCGAACAGGACTGCCGAAAGCAATGTCGCCCGGAGCGCGACCCGGCCCAGGCTGAAGCGATGCGGCGCGCTCTCTGCATGCCCCGGCACCGGCTCTACCCCCTCCTCTTCCGCCGTTCGGACACCGAATGGCAGGACGAGAAACAGGCTCATGGCCCAGAAAAGGAGGTAGATCGCGGCAATGGAGGTGAGTCGCATCGTCTAGTCCACCTCAGACGCGCACCAGCAGAACGGTGACCACCGGCTTTTTCCCGGTCCATTCGGTGACCCGCCGCCTGACCGCCAGTCGAACCGCTTCGCGAAGCTTGCTCTCATCGCCGTCGGCCTTGCGAACGGCTTCCGCGGCCGCGGCGCAGGCTTCTTCCAGGAACGCTTCACGATCCTCTTCGACCGGAATACCCTGGATGTCGATTTCGACGTTTCCGACGACGCTGTCGCCGCGGCCGATCGCGACGGCAACCGAGACGGAACCAGCAAAAGCGAGGCGACGTCGCTCGTTCATGGTCGATCCGTCGGCGGGAAGGATGACGTCACCGTCTAGGCCGAGGCGGCCCACTCTTTCCTCGCTGACCTTCCCCGGCCCGTCGGGCGCGACCCCCACGAGATCACC